>JAXITH010000077.1:0-4774 GCA_034680185.1 Candidatus Planktophila sp. | reverse complement strand
TTGATTGGTTACAGGGCTTTCGAGAGTTATTCCCGGAATTGTTGGTGAAACACTAAAACTATTTTGATAACCAAAGTTTGCTGTGTATGCACTTGAAAGAGTTACCGATCCTGTCGATGCGTTTACCGTTACGGTATCGGCGTAGCTACGTTGCAATCCATATCCACTTACTCCATAAGTAGTTCCCAAATAATCTTCAACTTTTTGAATTTCCGTGTTGCTTAAGGACCTATCGAAAATAATGAATTCAGATACCTGCCAGCCTTCCGAATAATCAGTGCCTTCGCCAGCGTTTATCGTCATTAACGGTAAAGCATCGGTAGGGGCATTGTTCACGGATCGATCAACTCCGTTCGATCTGTATCCGTCGGTATAACCAGTTGACAAGACCCAGTTAGATCCATGTCTATCTGTGTACCAAGGGCTAGTAACCCAACCACCGTAATGGGAAGTACCACTTACAGCCGGGTAGCCCGAAGGCGCATCACCATAGAAACCAAATAGGAAGTTTCCAGACTCACCATTAAATATTCTTGAGTACCCCGTTTGAGTTCCATTCCAGCGGGCGATAGAGAATATGGTCCAGTTGCCAGAAGCTATCGATGCGTTCTTGAACTGAATTCCGTCGTTAGCGCCACCTGAAACTGTCTTAAAAGATTTTGTGGATCCGTTTCCAATAGTTGTATTCGCTACCGTTGGTGAACCTCTGACAGACGATGTATTTCTTCCATTCCCTGATGAGTCGTACCAAATTTTATTTGTCGCGTCGTAATCGTCCGCTTTGAAACGCATATAAGGTGCAAGTGTTGTTGGCTCTACTTCAGCAAATGTATTTGCAAACTTGACAGGAACTTGGATGGAAGTTCCGTAGCGAACAACGACTACACCGGATCCACCACGGCCACCGTAAGAATTACAGCCGGCAGAACTCGGCGCACCAGATCCACCGCCTCCGCCGCCTAACCCATCGGTTCCGTCAGTTCCTACGGTGTTTGAGGATGGGCAACTACCGGTTAAACCATCTCGCCACGCAGCACCTGCACCGCCGCCGCCAGTTCCCCCGGCACCCGCAATACCTCGAATTCCACCGTTACCGTGAATACCGCCACCACCGCCGCCGGCATAAGTTATTGCGGTTCCAGTGATACTTGATGCGCGACCGTTTCCTCCCGCGCCCGAAGTACCAGTTGAATTAACTACTAATGTGGCATTACCACCTGCACCACCGGCACCACCACCGCCACCGGTTGGGTATCCGTAATTCCAGGTTGCCGAAGCGTTTTTCGATCCGCCCGCAAATCCTTGTGGCGCGCTAGTTGGTGTAGCACCAGCATGATTATTTGAACCTTCGGATGAACCACCGCCACCAGATCCACCTGCCGCTGCAGCTACATCCCACGATGCGCCTCTTCCGCCACCAAACGAGGTGAATGACGTACCGAAGGTGGTGTTATCTCCGCTGTAGGCCGCAACAGTTGTACCGGCTCCTAATTTGTAACTTCCCGCGCCGCCTTTGCCAACCGAAACTGAAATCGCAGTGGTTGCAGAAACAGAAGCGAATCCTTCAATATATCCGCCGGCACCACCGCCGCCGCCAACCCAAGAGCCTCCACCACCACCGCCGGCAACAGTTAATACTTTTGCTCTATTGATAGCAGCAGGCACAACCCAAGAGTTTGAAGTTGTTACATTGGATAGAGCGGTGAACTTGAGGATGCAATCGCCGCCATTGCTGGTAACTGTTACCGCTGCAGGATTTGCGACTCGGTTTGCACAGATACCAGAGCCCGCGTTTACATTGGAAATCTGATCATCTTTCCACTCGACAACTTCTGTGGCGGTCAGTGCTCGATTGAAAATTGCGAGATCAGCGATTTGGCCTTCAAATAACACATCTCCAGCCCAGTTACTTTTTCCAATGTATGCGTTTGCGCGAGTAGTGTTTTCGGGAAGACCTGTATAGGCAACAGATCCAGAAGTAGAAGTTACGCTTGTATTGGTATTTGTGATGCTATTGAATGCCGTGCCATTCTTATAGATCTGGCAATTTGTTCCATCGGCAACGAATGTCCAATGCGCCCAAGTGTTATTGTCGATTCCAGAATTAGCTTGGCACAATCCCGCACTTGTTGACCCGTTATAAATCCCTAAAGCTAAATCTCGAGTAGTTCCAATTCGAGCAATAATTATATTTTTATTTCCAGCTCCATCACCGATGTCAATAATTCTTTCGTAATTGGATGCAGCACCGAGATTTGCATAAAAACTGATCGAAAGCCCTGAATAAGCTCCGATAAAATTTGAATTTATTGTTGCGAATTGATTTGTTCCGTTGAAACCCATACCTTTAAATGTAAATCCGCTATCCGTGTAGTCGGAAGTCAACGGGCTCGACTTGTTTGTGAATGCAGCCGATCGGCCATTTCCGGAAATATCGTTCCATGTGGTGCCAGTTCCAGAATAGGAAGCGCTGGTTTTTGCATCAAAGCGAACTAATAGACCAGTGGAGTTTAAGTTTGCACCTTGGCCGACCGGTGCAGAAGACTTCAAACTCACAGAAGAAGTAAATGGAGAATCAACTTCTGGCGATCCGGAAGCAGAGTTAGTGGGTGAATTAGAAGAAGTGCTAGGTGTGTTTGGCAAACCCAAGCTTGGTGGAGCTGAAATAGTTACAAAAATGGGTGCGACAAGAGCAACAATCAATGTGCGATGAATCTTGGCGCGGATTTCGCGACGCTTCGCCTGCAGCAATTTTACTCGTGCAGAAATTAGGGGAAACATCGCAGTATTAATCTATTTTTCTTAGAGACCGACAACCCCGAGTAGATACCCGAGGAACGGTAGAACCACAATCATCTTGCCTTTGACGTTATCGCTGGAGATTGTTTCTAGAAATACGCCGTTCGTAACAGAATATGAGCCATCTGTAACCGCTGTAACTTGTCCGAGAAGAGGAGATAGTTCCTTGCTTGCCGAGTTAACAACAACTTTGTCGCCGACTGCGTAGGCATCGGCCTTTTTAGAGATAACTAAAGAAGATGAAGGTGAGCCCAGGGCGGTCTTGAATCCTGATGCTGGGTGTTCGAAACGGAATCCAAGTGCAAGAAGCACAACGAGAACCGCAACAACGATTGCTGGAACTTTGAAACGTGCCATTAGCGTGTTCTCCCCGTCGACTTCTTTGCCGCTGCCTTTTTAGCAGGAGCTTTCTTTACTACTTTTTTTGCAGCGGTTTTCTTAACTTCTGGTTTTTTAACTTCAGTCTTTTCAGCAGCTGCCTTCTTCTCGGACTTGGCCATAATTGTGTTTAGCCAATCCTCTACTTCATCACTTTCTTTGGCAAGGTTTTCATTTGCCACAGTCTTAATAAATGGCTTTGCATCCTTCTTCGGACCGCGCTTCTTAGCCTTAGCCAGGATCTGGCGGATCGGCAGGCGCTTGAGGCCATCGATCGCTTTCTTAAGAATCGCTTTTGCAACCGAAATTGCATCTGGCTTGGCAGCAGGCTTTGCAGCTTCATCTTCAGCAGCTTGCGATTGTGCACCTGCCGCAGATGACATTCCAAGCATCAACCGTGAAGTACGTGAATCCGGGCGACCAGTGCCTCGCCATGTTGCAACTTCAATTACGCTGCCATTTGCGAGCTGGCCAACAACTAACTTCTGGCCATCTGGCAGATCGATAACAATTGGTGAGTCATCATGCTTGATCGGCAGAGTGCTCATCTCTGGCGCTGGCGCAGTAACGGTTTTTTTAGCCATGGTTATCCGAGCTCGAAACCGACGTTAGTTGCCAAGTCGCGTGAGCTGATCAAGTTAAGAGCAAAAGTGGTGTTGCGCGTTGTGTTCGAGCAGATTGTTGCTCCATCGATAACCATGGTGCGGGCATCAACAGTTGCACCTGTCCAGTTTGTGTTATTTACCAAACGCTCGCATACGATTTCATCGTTTGCAAAGTAATTAACATTTGCGCCATCGCCGTAAAGAGTACCGGTGCGAATGCTTAAATAAACCTTCATAGTTGAACCAGAGCAAGCATCTTTCATGGCGCTCATGACAATTTGGTTCATTGAGAATTTTCCACCAGCAAATGAGTGCTTGAGTTGAACATCAACAGCGTCATCACAAGTACCGGCGTCGAGAGTTCCAGCGCCGTAACCTGTTCCGACTCCGCCGCCACCGGTTCCGTTAGTTCCGTTTGCACCAGCTGGACCAGCAGGTCCTTGTGCGCCCTGCGCACCGTTGGCACCATCGCGGCCGTTAGTTCCGTTAACTCCGTTAAGACCATCAAGACCATTTGTTCCGTTAATTCCAGCGGCACCGTCAGCGCCTCGTGCACCGTTGCAGATATAGACCGAGCTGGTTCCAATAATTAATTGCGCACCACCAGTTGGACAGTTTGTATCGCCAACATTTAATACTGATGCGCGCACTGATTCACCTGGATCGCCCTTGTCACCCTGGGCTCCTTGTGGACCTTCAGGACCTGGAGGGCCGACGAGAAGAGTTAGCGCTTCATCGAGGTTATCCGTGGTTAGTGCTGCGGAATCTCCAATTAAGAAATCTGCAGTGCTAGTTTCGCCGGCGGCGAAAGTTACGCCAACACCTGTACCAAGGAACAGGAGTGCGATGATTAATGAGCGATTAATTAACTTCATGAAGTCATCTCCTGTTCTTCAGTTCGAGCGGCGAATTCTGCTGAAGCTATGGCCACTGAATAGATCGCATGCAACAGGCTTGGCACAAAACCAATCAGAATAAATATCCGAGACCTA
>JAXITH010000076.1:0-4800 GCA_034680185.1 Candidatus Planktophila sp. | reverse complement strand
GTGCGGATAAGTAATGCAACTCTCTGAATTTCGCGAATACGCAAAGAACTTCAACGTCATTCCGGTCTATCGCAAGCTACTTGCCGATGGTGAAACACCACTCGGCGTTTATCGCAAGATTGCCAAAAATGAAGCGTCCACATTTCTCTTGGAATCAGCAGAACACGGTGGAGTGTGGTCACGGTATTCCTTTATCGGCGCACACTCGCAAGCAACGCTAAGTGAGAAAGATGGAAAAGCAATTTGGGTAGGCACCGCACCTGCAGGCGCTCCAGTTGGAATAGATCCACTCGAAGCGCTCCGACTTTCCGCATCACATCTTAAATCTCCAAAAATTGCTGGGCTGCCTCCGCTTACTGGTGGCTTAGTCGGATACATGGGATATGACGCAGTTCGCAGACTAGAAAAACTTCCTTCACATAGTGAAAGAGATATTCCACTTCCTGAGATCGACTTTATGTTGACTAGTGATCTTGCGGTGATGGATCACGCCGAAGGCACTATCACCTTGATTGCTAACGCCATCAATTGGGATGGAAGCAACGAGCGAATTGATGAAGCTTTTAACGATGCGCAACTTCGCTTGGATCGCATGCAAGCAGATTTACAGGGATCACTTCCTGGCTTTATCGATCAAATACCAGAACGCGATACCCCAGAATTTACCCAGAATATTTCTAGTTCTGATTTTAAAGCCAAGGTATTGCAAGCCAAGGAAGAGATTGTTGCTGGTGAAGCTTTTCAGATTGTTCTCTCGCAGCGCTTTGCCATGGAGTGCAACGCTGATGCGCTAGATGTTTATCGCGCACTACGACTTCATAATCCAAGTCCTTATATGTATCTGTTCCGCTTTACAGATGGAATTGAAGTAGTTGGTTCAAGCCCAGAAGCGCTAGTCAAAGTCACAGGCAAAGAAGTGATGGTTCATCCGATCGCTGGAACTCGTAAGCGATCTGCATCAGCTGAAGAAGATCACCGCTTAGGTGAAGAGTTGTTGGCTGACCCTAAGGAACGAGCCGAGCATTTAATGTTGGTCGACCTCGGAAGAAATGATCTTGGCCGCATTTCAACTCCAGGCTCTGTTGAAGTAATCGACTTTATGCACATTGAACGCTATTCACATGTTATGCATATCGTTTCTACAGTTATTGGCGAACTCGCTGATTCGTCTTCACCGGTAGATGCCCTCTTCGCCGTCTTCCCAGCTGGCACGTTGTCTGGAGCACCTAAACCGCGGGCGATGGAAATCATCGAAGAGTTAGAACCAACTAGACGTGGACTCTATGGTGGTGCAATCGGTTACATAGATTTCACCGGAAATATCGATACTTGCATCGCAATTCGCACAGCGCTGATCTACAACAAGATGGCTTATGTTCAAGCAGGTGCCGGAGTTGTTGCTGATTCAGATCCTGAGTCCGAGAACCAAGAGTGCGCAAATAAAGCTGCCGCTGTTCTCGGTGCGGTAAGCGCTGCTAACCGAATGCGACCAAGCAATGTCTGATCTTGCACAAATCCTTCTTTCAATCTTTGTAATTGCTTCCTTAACCCTCTTCATCTCGAAGCGATTCCGTATTTCAAAGCGATACGAACGACAAGCCAGAACCGGCCAACCGCTTAATTCGTGGAGCGCGTTAGACCAAGGCATTGATCCGAGCCAGAACGAAACGGATAAGTAGTGAGTGTTTTAGATTCGATCATCGAAGGCGTGCGTGAAGATTTAGCTAAGCGTCGCAAATCGCTAAGCCAAATCCATGAAGAGATGTCGCAAGCTGCGCCAGTTCGCGATGCTCATTCCGCATTAGCGGGGGATGAGATGAAGGTAATCGCCGAAGTAAAGCGTTCATCTCCAAGTAAGGGCGCGCTCTCCACAATTGCCGATCCCGCAGCCTTGGCAGAGAAGTATCAAAGCGCAGGTGCAAGTGTTATTAGCGTTTTAACTGAAGAGCGTCGCTTCAAAGGGTCACTTGCCGACTTAGATGTGGTTAGAACGCGAGTAGATATTCCAATTTTGCGAAAAGATTTCATGGTTGATGAGTACCAATTTTTCGAAGCTCGGGCGCATGGAGCTGATGTAATTCTGTTAATCGTCGCAGCGCTCTCGAAAAGTCAATTGAAAGATTTCTTCGACATTGCGACTGAATTACAAATGGCATCTCTGATTGAAGTTCACACAGCTGATGAGCTAGAGCGCGCCTTGGAAATTGACCCACGAATTGTGGGTGTGAACTCTCGAAATTTGAAGACGCTAGAAGTTGACGCCAGCGCTTTTGCAGAGTTAATCCCACGTATTCCAAGTGGCTTAATCCGAGTCGCTGAATCAGGGATCTCATCTCGTCGCGATGTTGAGTTAGCGCAGAGCGCAGGCGCAGGCGCGATCTTGGTTGGCGAAGCCCTAGTCACATCTGGCGATCCAGATTTGGCAATGCGGACCTTATTGGGTCGAGGGTAGGCTTAATCCCATGTCGACTACGCCGCAAGAAGATCTCGCATCGATCTTGGGACACTTTGGTCCGTACGGCGGTCGCTTTGTTCCGGAAGCGCTGATCAACGCGCTCGAAGAGCTTGAAGAAGCACATCGTGTTTCGCAAGAAGATCCATCTTTCGTCGCCGAACTAGCAGAGCTTCATCGCACATACACAGGTCGCCCCAGCATCATCACAGAAGCGAAACGTTTTGCTGAACATGCAGGTGGTGCGCGCATTATTTTAAAGCGCGAAGATTTAAACCACACCGGCAGCCACAAGATCAATAACGTTTTAGGTCAAGCGCTATTAACAAAGCGCATGGGTAAAAAACGAATCATCGCCGAAACTGGTGCGGGACAACATGGCGTCGCATCTGCAACTGCTGCGGCGTTAATGGGTCTTGAATGCGTTGTCTACATGGGCGAAGAAGATACAAAGCGCCAAGCACTTAACGTGGCCCGTATGAAATTACTTGGAGCAGAAGTTGTTCCAGTAACTTCAGGATCAAAGACGTTAAAGGATGCCATCAACGAAGCGATGCGCGACTGGGTTACAAATGTTGAAACAACGCATTACTTACTTGGCACAGTTGCCGGTCCTCACCCATTCCCAACTATGGTCCGCGACTTCCACAAAATCATCGGTGAAGAAACCCGCGAACAAGTTCTTGCGCTAACTGGCCGACTCCCTGACGCGGTTCTTGCCTGTGTTGGTGGGGGATCAAATGCCATCGGAATTTTCCATCGCTTCATCTCTGATCCAACTGTACGTTTAATCGGTTTAGAAGCTGGCGGTGATGGAGTCGAAACGGGACGTCACGCTGCAACAATCACTGGCGGAACACCGGGAGTGCTACACGGAACACGTTCATATGTTCTGCAAGATGCCAATGGTCAAACCGTTGAGTCTCATTCAATTTCTGCGGGCCTTGATTACCCAGGCGTTGGACCTGAGCACGCTTATCTTCACGACATCGGTCGCGCTGAATATCGAGCAATCACCGATGAGCAAGCGATGCACGCCTTTGCACTCTTATCAAAGACTGAAGGAATTATCCCAGCGATCGAAACCGCACACGCCTTGGCTGGTGCGCTACAAGTTGGAAACGAGCTAGGTAAAGATGCAATCATCGTTATCAATCTCTCCGGTCGTGGCGATAAAGATGTGCAGACTGCTGCGCAATACTTTGGAATTCCTCTCGATTAATGACCGCTCTAGATAAACTCTTTGAAAAAGTGCGATCTGAAAATCGCGCCGCTTTGATTGCGTACATCCCTGCAGGTTTTCCATCCCAGGCAGGTTGCGAAAAAGTTATTCAGGCATTTGTGGATGCAGGTGTAGATGCCATTGAAATCGGATTTCCTTATAGCGATCCAGTAATGGATGGCCCAACTATTCAGGCAGCAGCAGTTACTGCGCTAGAAAATGGAACCGGTGCGGCAGAAGTTATGTCAGCTTTAAAAGTTGCAACTGATGCTGGAGTTGCAGCAGTTGTTATGACTTACTGGAATCCCATCGAACGTTACGGTGTAGATGCGTTTGCTGAAGCTATTGCAGCAAATGGCGGTTCAGGCGTTATCACCCCAGATTTAACTATTGAAGAATCAAATCAATGGCTTGGTGCTACTAAAGCCAACTCGATCAATCCAATTTATGTGGTTGCTCCAAGTACTTCAGATGCACGACTTCCTAAGGTGACTTCGGCCTGCGGGGGATTTGTTTACGCAGCAAGTTTGATGGGAGTAACGGGAGCGCGTAACTCTGTTTCTTCAGGAGCAGCAGATCTCGTAGCGCGAATTCGCACTTCCACGGATCTGCCAATCGCAGTTGGTTTAGGCGTCTCAACGCGCGAACAGGCTAAAGGCGTTGCCGCTTACGCGGATGGCGTAATCGTTGGTTCGGCATTTATTAAAGCGCTACAAGATGCGCCAAATGAAGAAGCTGGACTTGCCGCACTTACCGAACTCGCAAAAGAGTTGGCGAAAGGTGTGCGTGAAGGACGTTGAGTAAATTTGAGAAGGCACAACCATGGATCGGACTTTTAGCAAGAGTTGTTCTTGGAGGAGTTCTCTTCGCAGCCGGTTACTTAAAGATAGATAAGTTAGACATTTCCCAGATGGCAGTACGCTCCTATGAATTGCTTCCAATCTCAGTGGCAAATTTCTTAGGGATGTTTCTGCCTTTCTTCGAGATCGCAGTAGGTCTGCTGCTTATCCTCGGCGCCGCTACGCGGATAGTTGCCGCACTTGGCGGTTTCACCATGTTCATCTTTATTATCGCCATTTCACAGGCATGGGCGCGTGGGTTAAATATCGATTGTGGCTGTTTTGGC
>JAXITH010000075.1:0-4817 GCA_034680185.1 Candidatus Planktophila sp. | reverse complement strand
AGATCTCCCTGCCAGATTGAGAAGAGCAGTTTTGGATTTAGCGCTTCTGGAAATACAGAAACTCCACCGTCGGTTGCTGAGCGAACATAGGTTGGTAAGAAGCTTGCAACAAATCCAATTTGCGGGCGCGCATCCGGAACTTTAATCGCGCCGATTGAGCGAAGGTTTCCATCTTGTGGCAAGAACGGAACCGGACCTTGGAAAACTACATTGCCCGAAAGATCTCTGACGGTCACGATTGGGGAATAACCATTTGCCTGTAAGTAAACCCGAGTATTGCCAAAGGTCAGCGGGCTGTTAACTTTTAGAATTTTGATTTCGGATTTCTCTTCACCGGGATTAGTTACGCGAACGGTTGCTGTGTAATCCTGAGGAGCGTTGGTGACAGGATTGTATTTAGCTTGGAAATCTTCTACTTCAACGATAAATGGTTGGATGACATTCTCATCAACAAGTTTTCCAAAAGATAAAGTGTCGTAAGAAGTTGGAAGGCTGATAAATCTTTCACCTTTATTTACGATCGCTTCACCGCGCATACCAAAGAGTGAGCCGACGCTTATTCCAATCAAGATCAGAATTAGCGAAAGATGAAAGAGCAGGTTTCCGGTTTCGCGTAAGTAACCCTTCTCCGCCGAAATTGCACCTTCATCGTGGCGAATTCGAAAGCGCTTGCGCTTTAACCAGGCGGCGCCTCTATCAAACTTTTCTGAACCACCATCGAGTGAAGTAAAGAACTCCATGCGCGAAAGATTTTTTGGTGTAGCTGGAGGAAGCGCCCGCATCGCCTTAAAGTGTTCAACCGATCTTGGCAATACGCAGCCAATTAAAGAGATAAACAACAAGATATAAATTGCGCTAAACCATGGAGATGAATAAACCTCAAAGCCGGAAAGACGGTCGATCCAGCGCGCCAGAGATGGGTTATCGATGAAGTACTGGCGAACCGCCATTGGATTCTGACTGCGCTGCGGGATAAGTGATCCCGGCACTGCCGCGACTCCGAGCATCATCAACAGAATCAAAGCGGTGCGCATGCTGGTTAATTGTCGCCAAGCAAAGCGCGCTAATCCGGATAGCCCTAACTCGGGAACTTCTACTTCATTACTCATTAGATCACCGGCGCAAAATCTGAAATTACAGAACGAAGTGATGCCATCAAATCAGTCCAGAGACCTAACAACTGGGCGATTCCGATAAGTATCAGAACAACTCCACCGATTTTGGAAATTAAATCTCCGCGCTTAACCAGGAATTTACGTAGCTTCTCTGATTTATCTAGAAATAAACCTGTCGCAATAAATGGAGCGCCTAGACCAAGACAGTAACCCAACGAAAGGATTGCACCGCGCGCTGCACTCGATTCTTGAAATGCCAAAGTTTGAACAGTTGCTAGCGCAGGACCTATGCAAGGAGTCCAACCGATTCCAAAGAGAAAACCAAGCAGTGGCGCACCGATTAAACCGCCAGTGGTTGAAATTCTGGGATGAAGCGTTGGCGCCATTGGGAAGAGGCCCATAAATATAAGTCCCAAGAAAATTGTAATACCGCCCAAGATGCGCGTGATGATTCCTTCGTTGGCGAAGACTTCCGAACCAATTCCACCGAATAGCGCACCGTATGAAACGAAGAGTGCGCTAAAGCCAAATACGAAGAGAAGGGAGCCCAGAAAAACTTGGCCTCGAGACTTTGAAAAACCTGCTGCATAGGCGAGATAGCCCGGTACCAAAGGAAGTACGCATGGAGATAAAAATGAAATCACTCCGGCAAAAATCGCAAAAGGTAGCGCTGCTAACAAATAGCCACTCAGTAGCTGATCAACTATGAAACTGCTCATTCTGCTTCCAGATTTCGAATCAACTTACTTAGCGATGCCAGAGTTACTTCACCTGAAATTCGTGCTGCCACATTTCCGTTCTTATCGATAAGAACGGTCGATGGAATCGCATTAGCGGGCAGGGTTGATTTAAAGCCAATTAATAGCGAATCATCGATAAAAGTTGGGTAAGGCATCTCTAATCTACGTGCCAGCGCTTCGGCATTTACTGGGTTATCCCTCGTCAAGATTCCCATAAATTGAACTTCTGGATACTGGCGCGAAAGTTCAATGAGCGTTGGTATCTCGGCGCGACATGGCGAACACCAGGAAGCCCAAACATTTACTACGGCAACTTTGCCAGGATTAAAGATAAATGTTTTGCCAGTCAGAGTTAGCCCAGAAAGAGGTGGCGCAGCTTTTCGTTCTTCAGACTTTATCGTCGTTACTGCGCCGCTACCTTCAATGAAACTTTCTTCCGCAACAGAACTTCCTCCACCGCACGCAGTGAGCGTTAAAGCGGTAACCACAATTAGTGATATTTGAGAAAGTACTTTGCGCATTAGCTATTTCTTCTCAGGAAGTAAATGGCCCGCAGGTTCAGAGTATGAAAGACCCGAAATAACTCCCTGGTCGTCAAAGTGAATACTTGTTACGGAGGCAAGTGTGCAGATACGTTTTCTAGGATCGTGCAGTAAAGAACGTCCTTCTATCGCGCTTCGCAAAATCCAAATCGGAAGTTGATGGGAGACGATGATGGCATCTTTACCGTTCGCAGCTTTGTGCGCCGCAAAGACTGCTGCGAGCATGCGGTTGATCTGCTCTTCATATGGTTCTCCCCAAGATGGCTTCCAAGGGTTATACAAATGACGCCATGAAGCGGGATGTTTAAGAACTCCGCTGCCAAGTTCAAAACTCTTTCCTTCAAATACATTTCCGGCTTCGATCAAGCGTTCATCGGTTGTTATCTCTAACCCATGCGCGCGTGCGATTGGCGCCGCAGTTTCTTGCGCACGTTGAAGAGGCGAAACATGGAGCGCACCAATATTTAGTGGCTTAGACCATTCACCAAGAGTTTCAGCCATTTGCTGGCCGCGATTAGAAAGACGCCATCCTGGTTGGCGGCCATAGAGAATCTTGTTTGGGTTTTCTACTTCGCCATGGCGCGCTACGTGAACAGTTGTACTCATGGCGCTAAGCATAAAGCGTTCGCTGGATAAGCACTTAAACGAGCATTCTCAGCCATAATCGCTAGGGTAGTGACATGTCACTCACCAGCCGACGTGCAGCGTTCTTCGACGTCGATAACACCTTGGTTCGTGGCTCAACAATTTACTTCCTTGGCCGCGGCATGTACCAACGTGGCTTCTTTACCAAATCCGATATCTCGCGCTTTGTGCTTGCCAACCTGAGATTTAGATTAACGGGAACTGAAAAGCAAGACGAAATAAATCGTTTTCAAAAAGCGGCTCAAGATTTTATTGGCGGACATAATGTTTCTGATATCAAAGAAGTCGCCCAAGAAATTTATGACGAATATGTCTCGCCTTCTCTTTGGGAAGGCACGATCGAAATTGCACAAGCACATCTCAATGATGGCGTTGAAGTTTGGTTGGTTACCGCTGCCCCTGAAGATATGGCAACTTTAATTGCAGAACGACTTGGTTTCACTGGTGCTCTCGGGAGTAAAGCAGCGATCGTGGATGGCCACTACACCGGCGAAATGAATGGTCCACTTCTTCACGGAAAAGAAAAGGCGACAGCAATTCAGGAGATTGCGAAACAGCGCGGCTTTGTTTTAGCTGACTGCTTTGGTTATTCCGATAGCCACAATGATTTACCTTTACTACAAACAGTTGGTCATCCATCAGCAATTAATCCAGATGCAAAGTTGCGAATTCGTGCGTTAAAAGAGAAATGGCCGATTCATGATTTCCGCAGGATGCGTTTTGTAAATAGATTGCTCGGTCCGTTGGTTTCGCGCGCCGCCTGGCTGGGTACCCGCCTGACTCCGCGTAGAAAATCAAGATAACTCTTACAGTTCGCGCCAAGCGGTCACTTGCCAGTAATGTAGGCAAGTTATGGAAACGCGCTCCTTTGCAGATTACTTACGTACCTTAGATGACGCTGCCCTTATTTCGCTCTTTTCACATCGCCCGGATTTAGTTACTCCAGTTCCACCAGATATCGCATCGCTTGCCGTACGCGCATCATCTGCGCCAAGTTTGGCGCGCGCGATCGATGCCTTAAACGCTTGGCAATATCAAGTGCTCGAAGCTTGCGCCATCAGCGCAGAACCATTTACTGAAAAAGCGATCGCGGCGCTTACTGATAAATCAGCGCTATTTGTTCTTCCGGGTCTACTTGAACGCGGGTTGATCTTCCAAGGTAAAGATGGCTTTTATGTGCCGACAACCGTTCGTGAAGTTTTAAGCAATGAAATTCAAGGCCTTGGTCCGCATACGATCGTTAAATTGAATTTAAAGAAGTTGGATGAGGCGCCACCTGCTGCAAAGAAAGCCCTTGAAGCGATGGTCTGGGGTCCACCGCGCGGCACAGTTGCTGATGTTAAGAAACCTGGAGCCGGAGTTGCTTGGCTGCTAGAAAATAACTTTGTGGTTGCGGCAAATACCAAAACTGTTTTGCTCGTCCGTGAAGTTGCTTTAGCCCTACGTGGCGGAAAACTTCATAAGTCGCTTCAGATTCAAGCGCCAACGCTAGCTATAGAAAAACGCGATCTAAAGAGCGTGCAGTTAGCAGCGATTGCAAATATCACAACTTTTTTACGTTGGACCGAAGAGGTTCTTAACTTCTGGGCGCAAGAGCCGGCAGATGCGCTTCGCTCAGGTGGTTTGGGCGTTCGTGACCTGAAAGTCCTCTCAACTCATCTTGGCGTTGATACAACTTGTGCAGCATTTATCGCAGAGGTTGCTTACCTGGCAGGGCTAGTAACAATTGATGCGGATGATCGAATCCTGCCGACAACACAATTTGATATTTGGTT
>JAXITH010000074.1:0-4894 GCA_034680185.1 Candidatus Planktophila sp. | reverse complement strand
TCCGTGAGTTGTAAATCGAACGCAGTTATTTGTCTGTGCACCTGTGATGTAAAGATGGCCAACGGCTAATTTGCTGAGCTCTTCTTCTAAATTGGTCGCTTCAAAAGAGTTTCGATAGAGCTTTCCGACTTTTGCTTCACCCGCGATCGGAACTAGTTCGGGCACGATCTCCCACTCAGTGGATCCAATCGCCATCCATTCATCCGAATGCTGGATCCAAATAACTGGAACTCCCGCAGCGCGCGCCTTGCTGACTGCTGTATTTATATTGGCAACTATCTCATCGCGCTTATATGCATCAGGTACAACGCCATTTTGTACATCGATTACTAATAGCGCTGATTTATCGCGACCGGTTATAGAACTCATGGCGCAATGTTACTCAACCGTGGCGGTTAATAAAGGTACAAAACTTTCCACATCAGTTGCTCCGCCGTGGTGACCGACCATTGCGCTCTCTTGTTTCTCGCGTTCGGCTTCGATCAAGATCATTTCGCCGTGTGCAACGGCTATGACATCGCCCATGCGATCAGCGGCATCTAGCGAAACATCACTGCCAAATAAACCTGCGGCAATCGCATCGCTGCGGAGATAAATACTTGCCTTCTCCCCCAAGAACTCTTCCCAACGAGATGCCACTTCTTTATGCGCGGTAAGTGGCGCACCCTCAGCTAGATATAAATGGCGCGCACGCGGTTCGCCGGCAATCGTTGCGATATCTAGCGCCAAGTCATTGTCTTGTCCGATAACTATCTTCTCGCCAACGTTGATCATGCCGTGATCTGCAGTGAGCCAGATACGAGTCTTGCGCGGGAGTTTGTTAAGCAAGTTGGCCACAAGCTGATCAATTGCTACAAGGGCGGCGAGCCACTTATCTGAACCGACCCCATCGCTGTGGCCAGCTACATCTAGTTCATTTACATATAGATAAACAAAGGATGGTGAAGCGCTAAGAGCCTGAACTGTTTCAGAGACTAAATCTTCGTGGATATTTGCACCACGGTATTTCGCACCGCGAAAGACGGCACGGGTAAAGCCAGTATCTTCATAACGTTTTGCCGCAACATGGGAAACGCTTATATCTGCAGCGGTTGCGCGTTCAAATAACGTTGGTACCGGTTGCCAAATAGCTGGGTCAACGCGTTCATCCCATTTAAGTGAGTTAAGAATGCGACCACCACTTCGAGGAACTTGCACGGTGTAACCAAGCATTCCGTGAGTTCCGGGATTAACTCCAGTTGTAAGCGTTGCCAAACTTGTTGCAGTGGTAGAAGGAAATGAAGTTCGAACCGCGCCGTGGCGAATCAGCGATGTAAGAGTTGGGATATAACTAGCGAACTTTTCAATGGCGTTAGCGCCTAATCCATCAACTAGAAAAAGTAGTTCGCGGCCGCTGGGGCTGGCACCACAATTAATTTGATCGCTGGCATCAGCTAAACCCAGGCTGGCAAAGAGCGAAGGCGTGATTTGCGAGAGATGCACGGGGGTATCTTCTCACGGGTAAGGTTGGGCTTATGAGCCACCGTATGCCATTTACTCCATCGCCTGAAGTTGCTGCAGCCCTTGCCGAAGGCAAGCCGATAGTTGCACTCGAATCAACGATCATCAGCCATGGTTTGCCACGTCCACAAAATTTAGAAGTTGCATGCGAAGTTGAAGATATTGTCCGCGATCACGGCGCCGTGCCTGCAACGATCGCAGTGATAGATGGCGTTGTACATATTGGTTTAACTGATGACCAACTTAAAGAGATTGCTAACCGCGATGACATCGCCAAAGCGTCAAGCCGCGATTTAGCGATTATCGCTGCCACCGGAAAGAGCGCTGCAACAACAGTTGCCGCCACTGCGCACCTAGCAGCACTTGCCGGCATCAGCGTCTTTGCAACTGGTGGGTTAGGCGGAGTACACCGCGATGCAAATGAAACTTTCGATGAATCAGCAGACCTCACGGCGCTTTCACAATTAGATATGACCGTAGTTTGCGCCGGAGTTAAATCTATTCTCGATGTGGCAGCAACGCTTGAACGTCTGGAAACCCTTGCTATTGGAGTTGTTGGCTATAAGACCACAGCATTTCCTGGCTTCTACTTAACTGATTCGGGTTTTACTATCGAGCATCGCGTCGAAAGCGCCTCGGAGATCGCCAAAATTATTCATTCTCGTGAAGCGCTTAAGACCAATAAGAGCGCGCTTGTTGTCGCAAATCCCGTTAAACACGAGATGGATCGCAAGCGCCACGATGCAATCTTGAAGAGCGGTCTCGCTGGTGCGCATAAGAACGGTGTGATCGGTAAAGCTGTCACCCCATTCTTACTTGAGCATTTCCACACCGCTAGCGAAGGCGAATCACTTTCCGTAAATATTGAGATCATCAAATCCAACTCTGCGCTTGCCGCTGATATTGCTGTCGCCAAGCAGCGCCAATAATCGAAGAAAAATGACAATTAACGTTCTATGCATCGGTGATGTGATGCTCGATGTCATCGCGCGCATAAACGTTTCCCCACAAAAAATTAATTACGGAAGCGACACCGCTAGCCGCATCAGCACCAGCAGCGGAGGCGCCGCCGGAAATGTTGCTGCTTGGCTAACGCGTACCTCAGCGCGCAGCACAATCGTTAGCCATGTCGGCGATGATCCGGCAGGAGCGGCGATAGTTGCCGAATTTGATGCACTTGGCGTTAGCCACGGAAATTTAGTTATTCCAGGTGAGACATCTGGCGTTGTTGTTGTGCTCGTTGATTCATCTGGAGAACGAACGATGTTTCCGGATAAAGGCGCTAATTCGCGCTTAACAGTGGCCGACCTTCCTGACTTAAGTGGATTTCAAGCCGTTTACATCTCGGGTTATGCGCTCCTTAATCCGCTAGCGCGCGATGGCGTTTTGGCGATGATTGAAAAGATTAAGGCTGATGGATTGCCGATCTACTTTGATCCCGCATCTGTTGGTGCGATGAAAGATGTTGCGGATAAAGAACTTCATACTTGGTTTTCCATGATGGATGTCCTCTTTTTAAATGAAGAAGAATCAATTTACTTAACTGGATCGGTTGATATTGAACGCGCGCTCGATTATCTGCTCGACTTCTCTCAAGTAGTTGTAATCAAGCGGGGATCTGCCGGAGCAATCGCAAAATCACGTGGCTTTGATTCGATTAGCCTTCCTGCCGTTGCAACAACTGTTATCGATACAACTGGGGCTGGAGATAGTTTCGCCGCTGGGTTTATCGCTTCATATTCTCTAAATCGCGATCTGACTGCGGCTTTACAGGCCGGTGGAGAGTTAGCGGCTGGTTGTGTTGCAATCGTCGGCGGCAGACCGCGTGTAGGTACCGCGATTTAGCCAGTTATCTTGGCAGAATGCGCGCATGGCAACAGCAAAGAAGGCCGCAGCATCGACCAAGGCTAAGAAGCCCGTTGGTCCAAAGCCCGGTGAATATCCCGGCAAGATCGTAGACATTGATGTTTCATCAGAAATGTCAGAGTCATTTCTTGAATACGCGTACTCAGTAATTTATTCACGCGCACTTCCTGATGCGCGCGATGGTTTAAAGCCAGTTCACCGCCGCATCTTGCATCAGATGGCCGATATGGGTCTTCGTCCAGAGCGCGGACATGTAAAGAGCGCACGTGTTGTCGGTGAAGTTATGGGTAAGTTGCACCCGCACGGTGACTCAGCAATTTACGACGCCTTGGTTCGTATGGCGCAATCCTTTTCAATGCAGGTTCCGCTAATCGATGGCCATGGAAACTTTGGTTCACTCGATTCAGGTCCTGCGGCAATGCGTTACACCGAAGCTCGTTTAGCCAACGCTGCAATGGCGATGGTTGCCGAAGCCGATGAAGACACCGTTGATTTCGGTCCAAACTATGACGGCCAATTGCTTGAGCCACTAGTTCTTCCTGCTGCCTATCCAAACCTTTTGGTCAATGGCGGTTCTGGTATCGCAGTTGGTATGGCGACAAATATGGCGCCACATAACTTAGGCGAAGTAATTGCTGCAACTAAGTTCTTAATTGATAATCCAAAGGCGACGCTTAATCAATTGATGAAGCACATCCCTGGACCTGATTTTCCAACTGGTGGAGAACTCGTTGGCGCTGAAGGCGTACGCGAGGCATATGCCACCGGTAAAGGTTCATTTAAGGTGCGCGCATCTGTTGAAATCAGCAAAGTTACCTCTCGCAAGATGGGTATCACCATTAAAGAACTGCCATTTAACATCGGCCCAGAAAAAGTTGTTGAGCGCATTGCAGATCTTGCCAAGGCGAAGAAGATTCAAGGTATTTCAGACATCATCGATCTAACTGATGGCCAAACCGGCACAAACGTTGTAATCGAGATCAAGAACGGTTTTGAACCAGAAGCGGTTCTAGAACAGCTCTACAAGCTAACCCCAATGGAAGATGCCTTTGCCATCAACGCAGTGGCGCTCGTTAAGGGGCGCCCACAGACGCTCGGTCTTAAAGAATTACTACAAGTCTTTATCGATCACCGCATCGAAGTTGTACGTCGTCGCTCTGAATACCGCAAAGCTAAAGCAGAAGGTCGCCTATCCATGGTTGATGGTCTGCTTAAAGCGATCATTGATATCGACAAGGTAATCAAGATCATCCGCGGTAGCGATGATGCATCTGCCGCTAAGGAAAAGTTGATCAAGGACTTTAAGTTAAATGATGAACAAGCAACTTACATCCTCGATATGCCACTTCGTCGCTTGACCAAGATGAGCAAACTCGAACTCGAGACAGAGCAGAAAGAACTCAAAACAACTATCGCCGCCCTTGCTACTCTTCTTAAATCAGAAGAAAACATCAAGGCGCAGGTTGCAACCGAGCTAACTGCAGTCGGAAAATCATTCGCTACCCCTCGTCGCACACGAATTGGCGCT
>JAXITH010000073.1:0-4905 GCA_034680185.1 Candidatus Planktophila sp. | reverse complement strand
TGGCCTGCACCCACAAACTCTGCGCCAATACGATCGCTTAGGTTTAGTTTCACCAAATCGCACAGTTGGTCGCAACCGCCGCTACTCACTTCGCGATATTGCTTCTCTTCGTATGGTGCAACGCTTAACAGGTGAAGGCATCAACCACGCCGGCATTAAGCGAATCATCGAACTTGAATCTGCAATGGCAAATATGGCCATCGAGGTCGCGCAACTTCGCATCGAAGTAGATGCGCTTCTAAAAGAGAATCCACCGAAATCACTTACAACGCGTAAGAAGAACGAAGTTATTGTTTATGAGGACGAGAACTAAACGCTTTTAAATGCGTTTACGCGACCAGACCATTTACCTAATATTTTCTCAGCCGGCGTTCCTAAAACTTTCTCAGTCACCGCCGAGTAAACATCTCGGAAATCTGTTGTCACTGCGAGATCGCCGTCGACCAACTTTGTCAGCGATGGTTGATCTCCGTAGAAACCACCTTGTACGCGATCACCGATTAAAAACATTGGACCAGAAGTTCCGTGATCTGTTCCATCAGAACCATTAGCTTTTACACGTCGCCCAAATTCGCTGTAAACCATCACAGTTATATCTTTGGATCGCCCCGATGCCTTCATCTGACTTAAAAACTTGGTGATACTCGCAGAAACTGTTCCAAGTAAGAGCGCCTGCGCATTTGCTTCATTTGCGTGAGTATCAAAGCCACCAAGTGAGACCGACCAAACTTTAGTCGGCGCACCTGCTGCAATTAACTTTCCGACCAGATTTAACTGCTGCGTTAAATTCGAATCGCCTCCAGCATTTCCACCAGAAATTGTTGGCAAGTCATCTGCCATTGGCGCTGGTTGCGAGAGAACTGGCGTAATACTTCCAGATACATTAAATAAATTGCGCATCGATGTCGCAGCAGCAGCCATCAACGGACTATCTTTTTGTGAAGTTGCACTTAATCGCAGACAAGCTTTTGCAAACTGTCCGGAAGGAATTATTAGCCCGCCAAGCGGTAGCGCTGATCCACTCTGAGTTTTTCCAACAAGTAGCGGCGGAAGAACACTTCCCAAACTAATCGCCGTCATTGGATCAACCTTCTGACCATCTAACCAACGCCCTAGCCAACCGGTATTTAAATGCGCTTGTGGCGAACCAGATTGCCAGATCGCCATTGAGGAAAAGTGTGAACGGTCTGGCTTTGGGTACCCAACTCCACGAATGATGGCGACTTTCTTCTCATCCCAAAGTCCTTTTATTCCAGTCATCGATGGGTTTAGCGCGAAGTCGTTATCGATCTGCAAAAGCGACTCTGGCGCATAAGTTAAATCTGGACGAGCTGCGAAGTAAGCCGGATCTTTAAATGGAATAACAGTATTTAAACCATCATTGCCGCCATAGAGAGTTACGACTACAAGAATCGGTGTGCCAAGTGGCAACGGTCGTGTTATCGCCGCACTCGCCACATCATCAAGAGATAGAACTGAAGATGCTGCAGCGGAGACTCCGGAGTACTTTAAAAATTGGCGACGAGTAAATCGAGTCATACCCAATTGCTCGCGAGAGAAAAGCGGTTTTTCAATCATGCGCTCACCACATATTCCGGACTACAGATCGCCAAGGTAACTAGCCGTTCTGGATTATTGCGAACTTCGCGCAGCGCAAAGGTGGTTCGTGGTGACCATTCAACAACGCCTAATAAATTCTCCAGGTAAGCGACTCTGCGCTCGGGCGCCACCAATGTAAGTTGCGAAAGATCTATCTGTGAAGAGATCCAGGCGGCAAATGCCAAGCGGAACTGCGCGCTTGCTGAACTCAGCCATGCTTCATCGGTCGGCCAACCACCAACATTTGGCGGCGAAAAAGGAATCTGTGAAAGTTTATCGAGATAGTTATTTATCTTATTTTGCGAATTCATCTGCGATGGCAACAAATTAAATGCGCGGCAGACTGAAACAAACCATTCGACCGGTGATTTAACTAGAGAATAATCTGGATTTGCCAACGCTTTATCTTCGAGCAGAGATTTAACTAGCGCTGATATATCTCTACTTGAAAACGCTCCGACTGCAGCCAGGTTTGTTGGAAGCGGGGCGCTCGATGAGATAAATCGGTACCAAATCCGTTCGTTAATAAACTTTCCGCAATCTGGTTGCGATACCAAATGCTTAATTACTTCTTCAGGTGACATCACCCCGGTCTTACCGAGCACGGTCACAGCGCCATTGTCACGGCGCTTAGCGTTGAAATTTACCTTTCCAGAGCTACGTGGAATTTGATATCCAGTAAATGCCCGCGCAAGTTCTTTCACATCGCTTTCGGTATATCGATTTACCCCAAGAACAAATAACTCCATCATCTCGCGCGAGAGATTCTCATTTGGAGCCTTCAAAGTATTCTCGCCGCCGTCTAGCCAAATTTGTAATGCGCCATCGAAGAACATCGCTGCTGCAAAGTCGCTGAAATTTCCCAATGCATAATTGCGAAAAGTTAAGTTTTGGTTATACATAGGAAGCGCGTAATTAACTTTTCCAATTGAAGTCGCCCAATGGCCGTGCCAAAACCAGACCATTTTTTCGTGGAGTTGATTTTCAGAGAGCACCATTTGATCAAGCCACCATTTGCTAAGTGATGTGCTTTGCGCGCGAAGGTTCTTTGAGAATTCGCTAACTTCTGGACTATTAGGGGCTGGTCGAGGACCGAGATCGGTTAGCTCGGGCGCGGTTACCGTAATAACGTTCTTTGATCCCGCCAACACCGAGTTACGAGTTTGCGCGATTCCATTTTTCATCGCCGCTTCAAATTCACCAGGACGCGGTCCAAAGCCAAAGCGATGGAAGAGACGTGCCGTCTCGAGCCGCTGCGAATTCATGTTGTGAGGGTAGGTCTAATAGGTTAACAATGTAAGGTTCCTACATGAACTCACACGAACTTCTCCGAGAAGAAATTAAAAACAAGGCTGTTGTTCACGGAAAAGTGATTCTCTCCTCCGGTAAAGAAGCCGACTATTACGTAGATCTACGCCGCGTGACTCTTGATCACGTTGCCGCTCCGCTCGTGGGCGAAGTAATGCTCGAACTTACAAAAGATCTCGATTACGAGGCAGTCGGTGGATTAACTCTTGGCGCAGATCCAGTTGCAACAGCGATGATGCATGTTGCCGCACGCAACGGTAAAAGCATTAATTCATTCGTAGTTCGCAAAGCCGAAAAAGCCCACGGCCTGCAGCGCCGCATCGAAGGTCCAGATGTTGTTGGCAAGCGGGTTTTAGCAGTTGAAGATACTTCTACAACTGGCGGATCTGTTCTAACTGCAGTTGAAGCGCTTAAGGAAGCTGGCGCAATTGTGGTTGGCGTTGCCGTGATCGTAGAACGCGGAGCCCAGCAAGCGATTATCGATGCGGGTTACGAATACCGCGCAGCGTTTCAGCTTGCCGATTTAGGTCTTTAAAAAACTTTAACTTAAATGGCGCTTAGTGCGCCATTCGCGCAGAACTTCCAGAGCAACTGGCAGAACGCTAATTGCGATGATTACGCCAATTATCGGCAACAAGAATTTATCTACACTGCCTTCAATTCGCTCGCCTAAGAAATAACCAAGGCCAATAACCGATTGCGTCCAAACGACTGCACCAACTACATTCCACATAAAGAACTTCTTAGTCGGAACCCCAACGATGCCGCACATTGGATTAATCAACGTGCGCACAAAAGGAATAAAGCGCGCTAAAACCAAAGCTTTGCCAGTGCCGTACTTGTTTAACCACTTCTCGGTTGCTTTGACTTTTTTCTGATTAAAGATGCGTCCATCGGGGCGATCAAAGAGTTTGACCCCATATTTCGCACCGATCCAGTAGCCAGTCTGTGATCCGATAATTGCAATCAGAGGCGCACCGATTAATAACGAAACGATCTCAATTTGCACACCATCGAAAACTTTTGCAGCCGCGGCTGACGCGGCGACACCAGAAAGAAATAAGAGGGAATCCCCAGGGAAGAAAAGCCCGATCAAAAGACCAGTCTCCATAAAAATAATTGCAAGAATGCCGATCAACCCGAGAGTTGAAACAATTGAGTGCGCATCAAATAAATTAACCGTTTGGGAAAAATGCATACCTTGAGGATAAGGTACGCGCCATGTCTTCGCACTTAAGACCAGCGTTGCGCTTCTCACCTGAGCGTAACTGGATGAACGATCCCAACGGCTTGGTTTATTACAAGGGCAAATACCACCTCTTCTTCCAACACAACCCATTTGAAAATGTATGGGGACATATGTCTTGGGGCCACGCTGTGAGTGAAGATTTAATTTCCTGGCAAGAACTACCAGTTGCAATAGGTGATGATGAAACACACGCGATTTTTTCTGGCAGCGCAGTTGTCGATTACTTCAATACAACTGGATTTGGATCGCTAGATAACCCACCAATGGTTGCGATTTATACGGCTCACAAACATGATGATTCACATCAAAGCCAAGCGCTGGCTTACAGCCTTGATGAGGGCTTAACTTGGGAAAAATATGAAGGCAACCCAGTTCTAGATTTAGAACTCGATCATTTCCGCGATCCAAAAGTTACCTGGGATCGCACAACCGAATCTTGGTTAATGACCGTTGTACTTCCTAACGAGCGCAAAACCTCTTTCTATACATCGGAAAATCTCAAATAATGGCGCCACTTAAGCGACTTTGGTCCAGTCGGTGCAGTCGATGGCGATTGGGAATGCCCAGATTTATTTCCGCTAAACGTTGATGGCGATGCAAGTAAAACAAAATGGGTTCTTCTAATTTCAATTAACCCTGGCGGTTTAACAGGTGGATCCGGAACTCAATATTTTATTGGCGACTGGGACGGAAAAGAATTTAAAGCAGATGATGTTAAAACTCGTTGGATCGATTACGGCCGTGATAAT
>JAXITH010000072.1:0-4956 GCA_034680185.1 Candidatus Planktophila sp. | reverse complement strand
GTGTACGCGCAGCAAGGTCAGCGATTTTGCGAGCGATTCCGCCCATATTCAAATCACCGGCGTTATGAATAACCGGAACTAAGAGGCCGCGCTCTGTGTCGACTGCAACGCCAAGGTGTTCTGCACCGTGGTAAATAATTTGATCGCCCTCAACTGATGAGTTCAACACTGGATGCTGCTTTAGGGCTTCGCATACGGCAACTGCAAAGAATGGAAGGAATGAAAGTTTTACGCCTTCACGCGCTTCGAAAGTTGCCTTTGAGCGATCACGTAAACGTGCAATCTTGGTTACATCTACTTCAATAACAGTTGTTAGCTGCGCGCTAACCTGAAGTGATTCGACCATGCGCGCAGCAATTACCTTGCGCAGTCGAGACATTGTGACAGTAGTTCCACGAAGTGGAGATGCGGCAACCACTGGCGCAACTGCAGAACGCTGTGCCGGAGCAGATGATGCAGCTGCTACTGGTGCGCTCTTTTGTGGAGCGGCCGCTTCAACATCTTCCTTGCGAATTCTTCCGCCAATTCCGGTGCCCTTAACGTTGGCTAAGTTGACTCCCATTTCATTGGCAAGTTTGCGAACAATTGGAGTGACATACGCATCTGCAGGTTGTGAAACCGGTGCAGCAGGTGAAACTGGAGTAGGCGCTGGAGCAGAAACAACTGGTGGGGCAACTGGTGCTGGAGTTGTTACAACTGGTGCAGCAACCGGTGCAGCAACTGGCGCTGCAGGAGCAGGCGTCGGAGCTGCCACGGGAGCTGCTGGCGCTGCTGCGCCGGCTCCACCAATAACTGCAAGACGCGCACCAACTGGAACAGTTGAATCAACAGGAACGTCGATCGAAATAATTGTGCCGGCAACAGGTGAAGGAATTTCGGTATCAACTTTGTCAGTTGAAACTTCAAGCAGCGCTTCATCTACTGCGATTGAATCGCCAACGTTCTTTAGCCAGCGAGTAACCGTTCCTTCGCTAACGCTTTCACCAAGAGCTGGCATCGTAATAATGGTTCCAGCCGATGCTGCTGGTGCGGCAGCTGGTGCAGCAACTGGCGCTGCAGGTGGGGGAGTTACAACTGGTGCAGGAGCTGCTGCCACTGGGGCAGCAGGCGCTGGAGTTGCAACTGGTGCAGCTGGTGCAGGCGTTGAAGCTGCTGCGGCACCATCTGCGATGATTGCAAGTTCTGCGCCAACAGGAACAGTTTGATCAATTCCGACAACAATCTTTTGCAGGACACCGGCAACAGGTGAAGGAATTTCGGTATCAACTTTGTCGGTAGATACTTCTAGGAGTGGCTCATCCATTGCAACATGATCGCCTTCGGATTTAAGCCAACGCGTGACTGTACCTTCGCTGACACTTTCGCCAAGTGCTGGCATAGTTACTGAGAAAGTCATGATCGTTTTCCTATTCTCTATCCGTGAGCGTGTAGTGGTTTGCCTGCAAGTGCCATATGCGCTTCACCCATTGCTTCAGAGAGCGTTGGGTGAGCGTGAATAAGTGGAGCAACATCGTCTGCCGATGCTTCCCAGTTAAAGATTAATTGCGCTTCAGCAAGAAGTTCGCCGACGCGAGCACCGACCATATGAATTCCAAGAACCGGTCCACCCTTTTGGGAAACCAGCTTTACCGATCCGGCAGTGCGCAAAATTTGAGCCTTACCGTTTCCTGCTAAATCGTAATTAAGTTCGACAACATCGTAACCACGCTCTTTTGCTTGAGCAGTTGTTAAGCCAACTGAAGCAACTTCTGGCTCGGAATAAGTAACGCGCGGAACGCCATCATAATTAATTGGACGAGGATTAAGTCCGGCGATTTCTTCAGCAACCAAGATTCCTTCAGCAAAGCCAACGTGAGCCAATTGCAGAGTAGGGATGAGATCGCCAACTGCCCAGATACCTGGAACATTTGTGCGGCACTTGTTATCGACGATCAAATAGCCACGATCCATGGTCAGTCCTTGTTCTTCATATCCAAGGTTCGCTGAAACCGGACCACGCCCCACGGCAACAAGTAAAACCTCGGCAGAGAAAGTCTTGCCATCTTCAAGGGTCACAGTCACGCCATCTGCAGTTACTGCATGAGATTTGAAGCGGACTCCTAGTTCGAAATTAATGCCGCGCTTGCGGTAGGCGCGCTCCAACTGCTTACTTGATGACTCATCTTCAAGCGCGACTAAGTGAGGCAAGCCTTCGATGATTGTTACATCTGCACCAAATGATTTCCAGACAGAAGCGAATTCGCAACCGATAACTCCGCCACCAAGCACGATGACGCTCTTTGGTACATATTCCATCTTCATCGCTTGATCAGATGTGATGACGCGCTTTCCATCGATTTCAAGGCCCGGAAGTGTGCGCGCATATGAACCAGTTGCGAGCAAAATGTTTTTACCGGTGTAACGGGCACCGTTTACTTCAATCGTATCTTTGGCGACTAACTTTCCGTGGCCTTCGATGTAAGTGATATTTCGAGATTTTACGAGGCCTTGAAGTCCCTTATGAAGCTTTGCGATTACGCCATCTTTATAAGCGTTGACGCCAGACATATCTATTGAGTTAAAAGTTGCATTTACTCCGAAGTGGCTAGCTTCGCGTGCACCATCGGCAATTTCACCAGCGTGCAGAAGGGCCTTGGTTGGAATACATCCGCGGTGAAGACAGGTTCCGCCTAATTTATCCGCCTCGATCAGCGCAACTGAAAGTCCAAGTTGTGCGCCGCGTAGGGCTGCTGCGTAACCGCCGCTACCGCCACCTAAAACAACGAGATCAAAATTAGACACGTGTACCGACTCCTTCGCCAACGAGCGCCACATTGAGGCTTGATTAGTACCTATCTTGCCAGTTTTAGCCTCTGATTACGAAATGGAGGCAGATTCGGCCAACGCGACCAATGAGCGCAGCGCAACACCTGTGCCACCTACTGGCGTATATCCGTAAGGCTCGCCTTCGTTATAGGCAGGTCCTGCAATATCAAGGTGCAACCAAGGCAATTCAGGGGAGATGAACTCCTTTAGGAAGAGACCAGCGACCATCATGCCGCCCATTCGCTCGCCAATATTTGCCATATCGGCAACCGGTGAATCAAGAGATGCACGAAGTTCAACCGGAAGCGGCATTGGCCAGAAAGCTTCGCCAACTTCTTTAGTAATTGCAAAGAAGTCATCGCTGAACTCTTGGTTATTTGTCATGATCGCACTTGTGCGAGTACCGAGTGCGACAACTTGCGCACCAGTAAGAGTCGCCACATCGACGATACCGTCGAGGTCCTTATTCTCCTGTGCCTTAACAAGAGCATCGCCGAGAACCAAACGTCCTTCTGCATCTGGATTCAAAACTTCAATTGTTTTGCCACCGTACATGGTGATGATGTCGCTCGGACGCGTTGCATTGTCGCTGACCATATTTTCGGCAAGCGGTGCAAAGCAATCAATTGCAACCGGTAACTTCAATAGTGCAATCGCCAACGTTGCAGCGCAAACTGCGGCAGCGCCAGACATATCGGATTTCATCGCTTCCATTCCGGCGGCAGGCTTCAGCGCAAGGCCACCAGTATCGAAAGTGATTCCCTTTCCAACGTATGCATAACTCTTCTTTGCCTTGGCTTTTACGGGACGATATGAAATTTGAAGTAAGCGAGGAGGATTGGCAGAACCTTGGCCAACTGCGGTAATTCCACCGTAACCCTTGCTCTTTAACTGCGCATCTGTCATGACTGAAACCTTTAGCCCAGCGCTGGCACCGCCAACTTTCTTAACTAGATCTGTAAAGAATTTACAGAACGAATCAGGGGTTAGGTGGCTTGGGGGAGTGTTGATCAAATCTCTAATAATCGCCGTCTGTTCACCAATGATTGAAGCGCGCTTTACGAAGGCTTTAGCCTTTGAATCCTGCGCCAGCGATGAGTGCACCGTGACGGTCTTGAGGCTGGGGCGCCGATCGCTCAATGAGTCCACGCGGAATTTATTAAAGACATATGCGCCAAGTAGGGCGCCTTCTGCGACTGCGCCGACAGCAGAACTCTTCTTAGCTGGAAGCGAAATCGTCGCGCTAGAGCTTCCTGCAAGCGCACGCGCGGCGGCACCGGCTGCACGACGCAAAGTTTCATCTTCATAGTTCGCCTTATGTTCACCAAGTCCGGTGAAAACTAAGAGTCGAGTAGTTGTTCCGGGAATCTTGATAACTTCATCGGCCTTACCTGTGGCGTTCATATCTGCAAGCAACGGCAGAATCTTCTTCGAATCTAGGGCGATATCGCCGCTTTCGATGGTTAGGGAGTTCTTGCCCTTCTTATGCGAAAGACCCACAACCAAAATCTCATCTTTGATGATCCCGTCAGAAAGGTGGATCGTTGTCATCTCTTGCTCCTTAAGCGTTGAAGATCAAAGTTAGGTTGTTTCAAAAGTCGTGGCGTTGCTTGGGTAAGTGTAAGTTGTCTATATGAAAAATTCACCACTGGCCGATAAACATCTCGCTCTGAACGCAAAGATGGCCGATTTCGGTGGCTGGTTAATGCCTATCGAGTACCCAGGCGCAGGTGTCCTGGCAGAACACGCAGCAGTACGCGAACGAGTTGGAATTTTCGATGTATCTCACCTCGGCAAAGTCAGCGTGAAGGGCGAGGGTGCGCTCGATTTTCTCAACTCAATTTTCACTAACGACTTAAATCGAATCAATGACGGTCAGGCTCAATACACCCTTCACTGCAACTCGGCTGGCGGGGTAATCGATGATCTGATCGTTTATCGCAATAGCGCAACTGATCTCTTCTTGATTCCCAATGCATCAAATACTTCGGCCGTTGTTGAGGCTCTTGCTGAATCAGCGCCACAAGAAATTTCAATTACCAACCTCCATGAAAAGTTTGGAGTCCTTGCTGTTCAAGGTCCAAAGTCGAAGGCCGTTATCGAATCTCTTGGCTTAAATCCCGCAATGGATTACATGGCTTTTGAACACGT
>JAXITH010000071.1:0-4990 GCA_034680185.1 Candidatus Planktophila sp. | reverse complement strand
TGGACGTGACTTTGGAAGACGCTTGCGAACTGGAGTAGCAAGTTCTTCTACAGGTGCATCTTTCTTCTTAGCCTTTCCATCAGATAGTGGCTGACCGACCTTGCAGTTATCGCGGTAAACAGCGAGCGCCTTAAGACCGAGCTTCCAACCTTCGTAGTAAACCTCTTCAACTTCTTCAACAGTTGCATCCTCAGGAAGGTTAACTGTCTTTGAAATTGCGCCTGACAAGAATGGCTGGCAAGCAGCCATCATGCGGACGTGGCCCATAGGTGCGATTGAACGTGCACCAAGTGCGCAGTCGAATACGTCGTAGTGCTCTTGCTTAAGTCCTGGAGCATCGATGACGTGGCCATTTGCAGCGATAAATTCAACGATCGCTTCGATGGTTTCTTCGGTGTATCCGAGCTTACGTAGAGCTGCTGGAACTGTCTGGTTGACGATCTGCATAGATCCGCCACCGACGAGCTTCTTGAACTTAACCAATGAGAAGTCAGGTTCGATACCAGTTGTATCGCAATCCATCATCAAGCCGATTGTTCCGGTTGGTGCAAGCACAGAAATCTGTGCGTTACGCCATCCGTTTTTGTCGCCAGTTGATAGACATGCATCCCATGCCTTATTTGCTTCTGTCCAGACATCGATATCAAGCGTTGTCATTGACTTCGCTGAAGATGATGCTGATGCGTGCTTGCGCATAACGCGTGCGTGAGCAGATGCGTTGCGAGCAAAGCCATCGTATGCGCCAACAATGCCAGCGAGTTCTGCTGAGCGCTTGTAAGTGATACCTGACATCAATGATGTGATTGCACCGGCAAGAGCGCGGCCACCTTCTGAGTCGTATGCAAGACCTGAAGCCATAAGAAGTGCGCCAAGGTTTGCGTATCCGATTCCGAGCTGACGGTAAGCCTGTGTTGTCTCACCGATTGCTTGTGTTGGGAAATCTGCGAAACAGATTGAGATATCCATTGCAGTGATGATCATTTCTGCTGCGCGACCGAAAGTCTTTGCATCGAATGAACCATCAGCCTTAAGGAACTTCATCAAGTTAAGTGAAGCCAAGTTACATGATGAGTTGTCGAGTGACATGTACTCAGAGCAAGGGTTTGACGCGTTGATGCGACCTGTCTCTGGGTTTGTGTGCCAATCGTTAATTGTGTCGTCGTACTGGATTCCAGGATCAGCACATGCCCATGCAGCTTCTGCCATCTTGCGGAAGAGCTTGCGAGCATCTGTCTTCTCAATAACTTCACCAGTTGAGCGAGCCTTCAAACCAAATTCTTCGCCGCTTTCGTAAGCGCGCATGAACTCATCTGAAACGCGAACTGAGTTATTTGCATTTTGGTACTGGACGGAGATGATGTCTTTTCCACCAAGGTCCATATCGAAACCAGCATCGCGAAGAGCGCGGATCTTCTGCTCTTCTGAAACCTTTGTTTCGATAAATTCTTCGATATCTGGGTGATCAACATCTAGAACAACCATCTTGGCTGCGCGACGGGTTGCGCCACCAGATTTGATTGTTCCTGCAGATGCATCTGCACCACGCATAAATGAAACTGGGCCAGAAGCTGTTCCACCGGACTTTAGAAGTTCCTTTGAAGAACGGATACGTGACAAGTTAAGTCCTGCACCTGATCCACCCTTGAAGATCATTCCTTCTTCGCGGTACCAGTTAAGGATGCTGTCCATCGTGTCATCAACCGACAAGATGAAGCATGCGCTTACTTGCTGTGGTGCTGCTGTTCCGACGTTAAACCAAACTGGTGAGTTAAAGGAGAAGATCTGGTGCAAGAGCATATGTGTTAGCTCGTGCTCGAAGATCTCTGCATCTTTATCTGTTGCAAAGTAACCAAATTCTTTTCCGGCCTTTGTGTATGTAAGAACAACGCGATCGATGACCTGCTTAAGAGACCACTCGCGATTTTCTGCTCCTACTGCCCCACGGAAGTATTTGGTAGTAACGATTGTTGAAGCGTTTACTGACCAGAAATCTGGATATTCAACCCCACGTTGTTCGAAGACTGTCTCGCCTGTCTTCCAGTTAGCCTGGACTACATCGCGACGTTCCCACTTAACTTCGTCGTAAGGGTGGATCCCTTCATTGGTGTAAATGCGTTCCATTGAAAGACCTTTGCCGGTCTTGCCTTTGGATGGTCGATTGATGACCGTATCTGACATCTTTTATTTTCCCGTCTTCTAATTAATTCATTTTTAATTGTTATTTATTGCATTACTTAACTTGTAGAGATTTTTGCGATGGGGCGTCGCTTTTTTCATGTCGTGCATTTACTTGGGAAGTTGCGCTAATCGGATTTGCTCCGACTGCGTTTGCGCTGTGGGAATTCGCGCTCGAAGGCACTGCTCGCAGTAACGCGATCTCGCCTTCGAAATCTTCAAGGGAGGCAAAGTTACGGTATACCGAGGCATATCGCAGGTAAGCCACCTCATCGAGTTCGCGAAGTGGCGCAAGGATTGCCAAGCCCACTTCTTGAGCTTCGATTTCTGCTTTGCCAGTGCGGCGAAGGGTTTCCTCAACGCGCTGGGCCAACAGGACTAGATCATCTTCGCCGACTGGGCGACCTTGGCAGGCTTTACGTACGCCGACCAAAACTTTTTCGCGAGCAAATGGCTCGGTTGCACCTGATCTTTTAATGATGTTCAGGAGTGCGACTTCTTGAGTTGAGAAGCGCTCGCCACATTGTGGGCATTCACGGCGGCGACGGATCTGAGTTCCATCTTCGGCCGGACGAGAGTCAACAACACGAGAATCATCGTGGCTGCAGAACGGGCAAATCATCTCGGCGTGTCTCCCTTCGAAATACTAGAAATTCCCAAATTTGGATGTATTGGTGAACCGCTGAAACTACCCTAAAAACACTACTTATGGAAGTTTTCTGCGATCCGACCCCTACATATAGTGGGAACTATAAAGCAAATCTTGAGAGTTTTCCTATTGAGTACGCATTAGCCCAAGTTAGGGCGTGTCGGATCGAGGCTATGCGATCAAGCGAGCGCCTTGGTGGGCTTTTGCCAGCGCCTTGTCGCAAGTCCAGAGCTCGGCCTCTTCCAAGAGCGCGGTAGCGCTAATCATTGAATCGGCCAGGCCGAGATCTCGCTTGGCTCGTATTTCCGCCGCCAAGATGGCAACGGCGGAACTGACCGGATGTACCGCCCCGAAGGCTTCGAGCAACCGAGCCGCAGCCATTCGGGCCGTTGAGGGGCTGGCTTTACTTTCGTGGATTAAAACTTCAGAGAGGGTAATGACCGAAATATCCGGGGCCTTGGTCAGCGAAGAGACCGCCTTGACCACATTGGCATGGTGGCGATCGTAGTTATTTTTTAGCGCAATCACCGCCGATGAATCGAGAAGAACTATCGCCAATTACGTTGATCCTGGTTGCGCAACTTGGCGAGATCGCTCTGGTCCATCGTTGTACTAAGCGCGCCATGGATTCGGCGGATAAATTTTTCGCCTTCGCTTTCAGCGCTCAACAGCCTGACTTCTATAGCGCCATCTAGGTTGATATGAAAATCCACTAAATCCCCTTGTTTTATACCGCTTTTACGCAATATATCGACCGGCACCGTCAACTGATTCTTGGGAGAAATTTTGCTTGTGGATTTTCGGCCACGGCGAGCGACTTTAATAGGCGCTGCTTTCTTAACCTTTACTTTATTTGCCATAGGTAAAGGTTAACGTATTAGCGAAGAGGAATGCGGACCTTCTGGCCTGCTTGGAGCTCAGCGGAAGGAAGCGAGTTAACAGATGAGATCTCATCGACCATCGCGCGTACATCGCCACCATCGGCCATGCGGGTGGCAAGTGACCAGAGGGTGTCGCCAGGGGCTGCAGTGACTTCGATGAACGATGTTGGGGCCCCGACAGTGTCGGTTGTGCCGGCCCCGGCCTGGAAACCAAAGACGCTGGCGAGGACGACAGCTAGTGAGAGAACCACGAACGTGCGGGCTAGACGACCACGGCGATTTAAACGGATGCCGGACGGATTGGTTGAAAAGCCTTGATTTATAAGGGTTATAGAGCTCATGGTTTTCTCCTGCTGGTACTACCTTGGGGAAGGTATTCGAACGCTTGTTCGAACAAAGCCAATTAAACCCCATGGCACTGACAAGGGCAAGTTATTTTCGAACATATGTTTGATTTTTTTCCTCGCCTGTGTCACCCTGTATCCATGAGCAAAAAACCTGCCTCCAAGTCAGCCGATAACAAGGTCACCGAACTCCCAGACTCAGCCGCTGGCGCCCATGGCCTAACCGCCCGCCAGCTCAAGATCCTCGAGGTCATCAAGGCGAGCATGGACGATCAGGGGTTTCCCCCATCAATGCGCGCGATCGCAGCCGCAGCCGGCCTTTCATCCCCCGCATCAGTCAAATACCAGCTCGAGATCTTGCAGGAGAAAGGCTTTATCACCGCCCACCCAACTCGCGGCGGCGTCCTTGAAGTTCTAATGCCTGGCGAAAAATCTGAACTCGAAGTCGAAGCCACCAAGCAGGTTCCACTCGTTGGTCGGATCGCAGCAGGTGGTCCGATCACTGCAGAACAAAATGTCGAATCAACTTTCGCACTTCCTGAAACGCTGGTCGGCAAGGGCAACCTATATATGTTGCAAGTTGTCGGTGAATCAATGATCGATGCTGCAATCTGCGATGGCGATTACGTTGTTATTCGCGAACAAAAGGATTGCAACAACGGCGAAATCGTTGCCGCGATGATCGATGGCGAAGCAACTGTAAAGACTTTCCAGCGCAAGAACGGCCACATCTGGTTACTTCCTGCCAACCCCGCATTCGAACCAATCAATGGCGATAACTGCGAGATCCTGGGCAAAGTCACCGCCGTCATGCGCAGCGTTCGCTAATTAATAAATTTAATTAAACAGAACAAGCGTTAGCAACCCAAGGGCGATCAGCCCTGCTGAAACAACTATTGAATTGCGTTTACCAATTCGCTGTGGCGCACCACCAATGCCGC
>JAXITH010000070.1:0-5004 GCA_034680185.1 Candidatus Planktophila sp. | reverse complement strand
GTTCGCGATATTCCTTCCACTCGGTTAAGTGAAGGATGGCATCGGCGCCCTTAACGCAATCCGCAACTTTCTCTGCATAATCAAGGTTTGGAAAACGCTTACGCGCTGGCTCAATACCCTTTGGATCATGCACGACAACAGTTGCACCTGCTGCTTGTAGTTGTGCAGCGATATCAAGTGCTGGGGAGTCGCGAACATCATCGCTATCTGGCTTAAATGTTGCACCGAGTACAGCAATTTTATATTGGGTTAAATCTTCAGAAAGATCTGCACGGACAACATCGATTACACGTTGGCGCGCACGTAAGTTGATGGCATCGATTTCGCGTAAGAATTCAAGTGCTTGATCTGCGCCAAGTTCTTGTGCACGAGCCATAAATGCTCGAATATCTTTTTGTAAACATCCGCCACCGAATCCGATACCTGCCTGCAAGAAGCGGTTACCGATACGTGGGTCATAACCAATTGCCTTAGCCAAAACTGTTACATCGCCGCCAGCTGCTTCACAAACTTCGGCCATAGCGTTGATAAATGAGATCTTGGTAGCAAGGAAAGAGTTCGCTGCAACCTTTACTAGTTCTGCTGTAGGAAGGTCGGCACGGATCCAAGGAGTTCCAAGATCGATAATTGGCTTGTAAACCTCTTTGAGGATGTTCTCCGCGCGATCATCAACAACACCGACGACGAGACGATTTGGCGTCAAAGTATCTTCAACTGCAAAACCTTCGCGGAGGAATTCTGGATTCCAAGCTAAATCTGCGTGTGGTGCGGCGGTCGCCAATATTTCGCGGAGCGCTTGGGCGGTGCCAACCGGAACAGTTGATTTACCAACTACCAACGCGCCATCTTTTAAGTGAGGTGCGATCGCAGCTACAGATGACTTCACATATGTTAAATCTGCAGCAAGACCATCTTTGCTCTGTGGAGTACCGACGCAGATAAAGTGAACATCTGCATCAGCAACTGCTGAAAAATCAGTTGTGAAAGATAGGCGACCGGTCTTCATCTCGGCGGCAAGCAAGGTATCCAAACCTGGTTCGTAGAAGGGGAGTTCGCCACGAGAGAGCAGATCAACTTTATGTTGATCGGTATCGATTCCAACTACTTCAAAGCCGAGCGAAGACATACATGCTGCGTGTGTGGCACCGAGGTAGCCACATCCAATAACTGAGAGTTTCATAGGGATTTAGTCTAAGCCACCTTCTATTTGATATCCCCGCATGGATTTTCCGCTGCGGTGCGAGTCTTAAATTTATCGACAATAACTGGTTTAGCCGATGCCGAACTGCTGGCAGATGGTGAAGGGGTGACTTCATCTACTAGCTGCGCATCATCGCGAATTCGCGTCCATAAATCTGCGCTTAGCTCTGGATCCCAAATTACAACTGAGCCAAGACCGTCTACTCGTCCATTGGCATTAGATAGCGGAACGGTCAAGGTGCGAACATTTCCAGATGAAAGTCCGCGCATTTGTTTAGCCAGTTCTAGCAAATCGTTCTTCGATAAACTCTCATCCATCTTTACCGTAGAAATCGCTGCATTTAGAAAGTTAACCAATTTAATTGGATTTAAAAGAACGCCAGTGCTTGTGGCTTTCTTAATAACCGAACTCATAAATTGTTGTTGACGTTGCATACGTCCAATATCGCCACGGCCATCAAAGTCTCTTGTACGCACATATTTGAGGGCTTCAATTCCATCAAGGGTGTGAGTTCCCGCGGCCAAGACGAGGTGGCTCTTAGGGTCATCAATATCTACCTTGGTACAAACTTCGATTCCGCCGAGCGCATTTACGATTCCCGCAAATCCGGCGAAGCTAACTTCGATGTAATGATCAATCTGTAAATTAGTCGCTCGTTCAATCGTTTGTGTAAGAAGCGGAGCTCCACCAAAAGCGAACGCGGCATTTAATTTATTTTGGCGATCAGGAATTTGTGATTTGCCGTCGGTACTTAAATGCGCCGGAATAGTTACTAGCGAATCGCGAGGTAGCGAGACCAGATAGGCCTTATCGCGCTTCTTGCTGATATGTACCAACAACATCGTGTCTGATCGACCGCCTGCGGCAGTCTTTGTGCTGCCTACTCGCAACGCCTTTAACTCTTCTTTTGTAAGTCCTTCACGAGTATCCGACCCAACAAGTAAGTAGTTAAGTGCTTTCGAAGTTTTTTCGGGGCGGTTATCGAGGCCAGAGAAGACGCTGATGCGATCAATTTTGCCGCTGACCTGACCTAAGCCGATCCAAGATAGCGATGCGAGGGCAACTACACCCACAGAAAGTGATGTAATAATCCTTATTGCTCGCGTCGATTTCACATACGAACTCTACTTGGGCGATAGCGTAGAGGGGTTATGTCGACATCTATGGGCGAGTTATCTGTCTCACCAGCAGTTAGCGTGATCCTTCCCGTTTTAAATGAAGAAGCCCACCTAGAAGAATCAATTCTGGCAATCCTTTCTCAGGACTATCACGGTGAATTTGAAGTAATCCTTGCCCTTGGACCATCACAAGATCGCACCGATGAAATTGCAAAGAATCTGTCAACTAAAGATGCGCGCGTGAAGTTGGTTGCAAATCCGACTGGAAAAACAGCAGCAGCGCTTAATTTGGCAGTGGCATCTTCCAAGCACCCGGTAATTGTTCGCGTTGATGGCCATGCACAAATTCCCAATAATTATCTTTCGCTTGCCGTGGAAATTCTTAGATCAACAGGTGCAGTAAATGTTGGCGGAGTAATGGCCGCTGAAGGCGTTAGCGCATTTGAAAAAGCGGTGGCTCGCGCCATGCGCAGTCCACTCGGAGTAGGAGCATCACGTTTTCATACTGGGGGAGAAGCCGGCGAAGTAGATACGGTTTATCTCGGCGCGTTCCGACGCGAGGCAATCACCGCAGCGGGCGGCTTTGATGAGCGCTACACCCGCGCCCAAGATTGGGAACTAAATTATCGACTTCGTAAAAATGGCGGTCTTATTTACTTTGATCCACGTCTTCAAGTTACTTATCGTCCGCGACCAAATTTAAGAAAACTTGCCAAACAGTATTTCCAATATGGCACTTGGCGCAGAGTCGTTTCACGCAGCCATAGCGGAACTATAAATTTAAGATACTTGGCCCCACCGGTAACTTTGCTTGGATCTCTTTTTTCAGCAATCGCTGGAACCTTGCTTCATCCAGTGCTCTACCTACCGCTTGCTGTTTATGGATTATTTATTGGAGTATCTGCTGCGTTAATTGCGCGTTCATTACGTGAATTTCTAACACTTTTAGCGGTAATCCCAACAATGCATTTCGCATGGGGTGCGGGGTTCATCACCTCAACTAAAGCGCTGCGGTAGCCTTTACCTATATGAGCGCTCCAGTAACTGTTTACGAACCCTTTCGCGCTGGCTTGCCACCGCTTGGTTCTTACCTGCGCTCCCTCTGGGCAAGACGCTCATTTATCGCAGAATTTTCCAGATCAGAACTTCGAGAGCAAAACTATGGATCAGTCTTCGGCCAACTTTGGTTGGTTCTAAATCCACTCTTGCTATCCGGTGTTTACTTTCTCTTGATCTACATCATCGGTGGCCAAAGCGATGCCACGCGATATGGCCATTTAACCGCCAGCCTCTTCCTCTTCTATTTGATCAGCAATAGCTTGAGCGGCGGCGTTAAATCAATTACCGCCGGACAACGTTTGATCTTAAACACTGCATTCCCGCGAGTGATGCTCCCAATTTCTGCAACAGTGATCGCGCTCTTTAAGTTCATTCCTACGCTCTTTATCTTCTTTGTAATGCGAACCGCGCTTGGCCTGGACTATTCATGGAATATGTTCTGGGCGATCCCAGTACTGGCTATCGCTTTGTTGATGGGGCTGGGTATGGCGATCCTGATCTCATGCATCAATGTTTACTTCCGCGATATCGCAAGTTTTCTGCCATATATGACTCGCAGTCTTTTGTATTTATCTCCGATTCTTTATCAAGCAAGTGATTTATCAGATCAATTAAAGAGCTTTGAGATCGCCAACCCAATCTTTTATCTGCTTGATGCTTGGTCGCAAGTAATGGTCTACGCACAAGCTCCAGATCTATTTTCGCTAGCCCACTCACTTATCTGGGCGTTGGCGATCTTCTTCACAGGTACATACTTCTTCTTATCTAGGGAGCGTGATTTCGCTGTCCGCCTCTAATTCGCAGAATTCAATTCATCCAAAGAACGGCCTTGCCGTTTCCATTAAAGATGTCGGGTTAACTTATAAGACATCAATTGTTAAGCGCCCAACTCTTAAAGCGCGCCTAAAGACAATTGGTCGCGGCAGTAAGCACACTCGAGTTGTAAATGCTTTGGATAGCGTAAATCTGGATGTGCACTACGGAACCGTGCTTGGAGTAATCGGTTCTAATGGCGCTGGAAAATCTTCGTTGATGCGGGTGATATCTGGAATTGTTCCGCCAACTAAAGGTCGAATTGAAGTTCATGGTTCTGTCAGCACTTTGTTAGCCCTAGGCGTGGGCTTCAATCCTTCAATGACCGGTCGTGCCAATGTTTATCTGGGTGGGCTCGCTGCAGGTATGTCACGCGCAGAGATTGATTCGCAATTTGATGCAATCGCAGAGTTTTCTGAACTCGGTGATGCCATTGATGCGCCGATGCGCACATATTCCTCAGGAATGTACGCCCGCCTAGCCTTTTCGGTGGCAGCGACAGTTCAGCCAGATATTTTGATTGTGGACGAGGCGCTCAGTACCGGAGATGCGCACTTTAAAGAGAAGAGCTTGAATCGCATTAAAGAACTACGCACTGCCGATCGGGCGCTAATTCTAGTTAGCCACGCAATGGCAACAATTGAAGATGTCTGTAATGAAGTCGCCTGGTTACATAAAGGAAAGTTGATGGCCCGCGGTAACCCCGCAGAGGTAATCAAGCAATATCGCGAATTTATGCAGGTTGGAAAGAGCGCAGCTGCAAATGAGGATGTCTAAGAATTTTCTGATTGCTCTATCGGCTGCAATCACATT
>JAXITH010000069.1:0-5052 GCA_034680185.1 Candidatus Planktophila sp. | reverse complement strand
GTGCTGATTTCAATTCCCTTGAGCGTGCTGATAATCAGGCAGCCTTGCGAAAACTTTGGTTTCCATTGGTTGAGCGTTTCGCGCAATTGAGAAGATGGAATCGCTAACACGTAGTTGTTGCTAAATGCAAAAGCTTCATCTAAATCAGAGGTTGCACGAAGTTCGGATGGAAGAATATGGTTCTTTAAATACTTGGCATTGGTATGGCCGTCATTAATTTCATCAACCACGCTCTGGTTGCGACCCCAGATTAAGACTTCATTACCGGCATCGGTGAGAACTTGCGCCATGGTTGAACCCCATGCGCCTGCTCCGAATACGGTGACTTTCTTCATTCTGGTATGCCGCCTCTAACGTTTCTTCTTCTTGAAATTTCCGGTCCGTGGCAAATCTGAAGTGTGCGGATCAAAGATTACTTCAGGACGCTTCTCGCCACGAATTTCCTCGAGCAAAGTTGTAATTTCCCGCATGACTTTAGCGGTGGCTTCAATTAACGCTTGTGGGTCATCGGCTTTGCCATACCAAGGTGAGAGATCAACTGGTTTGCCAGCAACTATGGTGATCCGAGTTCTCGGGAATAACTTAATTTTCTTCGAATATGTTGGCATCAAAACTTGAGCGCCCCATTGTGCAACTGGGATCACTGGAGTATTTGTAGATAGCGCCAATCTGGCTAAACCAGTTTTTGCAACCATCGGCCAATGATCAGCATCGCGCGAAAGGGTTCCTTCAGGATAAACACCTAACAAGTGTCCACTCTGCAATAAACGCATGGCATGGTCAACTGCCTTGCCGGCATTTGGTGTTTCACGTTCTACAGGTACTTGTCCAGCTGCCAGAAGAATTCTGCCGATGATTGGAACTTTAAATACTCCGACCTTACCTAAGTAACGTGGAGCGCGGCCATTTCTGTAAAGGAAATGGGTCAGGTTTAAAACATCGAAATAAGATAAATGATTATTGGCAACGATTGCTGCGCCAGATTTTGGAATATTTTCAGCGCCGATCCAAGTGCGTTTAGTTATTAGGCTAATTATCGGAATTAATATCCCGGCGCATATCTTGAATGTTCTATTTGTGCCGAGTGGATTACCAGTCGGTGGCGTATATGAAACGCGCATTTCAGCCATGAATAAATCCTACTCTGCAGAGGTGTGCAAATAAAGAAAACTGGGGCCAGCAATCGCTGACCCCAGTTTTATAAAGCTTTATAAAGAAGGGAATTACTTCTTCTTCTTTACTGCCTTCTTTACAACCTTCTTAGCTGCTGGCTTCTTCTTAGCAACTTTCTTTGGAGCTGCCTTCTTAGCTGCTGGCTTCTTCTTAGCAACCTTCTTAGCAGCAGCCTTCTTTGCCACTGGCTTAGCAACTGGCTTTGGTTCTGGCTTTGGAGCAGGACCAAGCTTGCGCTCACCTGAGATGACATCCTTCAAACCCTTTGCAGGCAAGAAGCGAGCCTTCTTTGAAGCCTTAATCTTGATTGTTTCGCCTGTGAATGGGTTACGTCCCATACGTGCCTTGCGATCAACCTTCTTGAACTTACCGAAATCGTTGATCATTACATCTTCACCCTTTGACATGGTGCGTGTAATTGTGTCGAAAACGATTTCTACAGCGTGTGCTGCTTCCTTCTTGCTGTCGTTGAAGTGTGGGGCCAACGCGGCAATGAACTGGGCCTTATTCATCTAAATCCCCTTAGATTTAAGCGTAAATTAAGCGTTCGCTTAACTTGTGGCTAAAACTTAAACCGTTGCATAGGGTGATAGCGATATTGACGCGGGCGTGTCGCAATTTAATATTTTCAAAAAAATGCACTTTTTACGCGTAAAAAACTCTCATTTACAAGTTGAGGGTTGAATGAAAAACGCTCACCCCGTCTACGAAGTGAGCGTTTTACGCTGGTTTTCATGCTCAAATAGAGAGCGAAAACTTTTTAAAAAATATCTAAATACGAATTGGCAGTGTTTTTGGCTTGTATGAAGGACGCTTTTCTTCAAACGAATCGATCGCATCTGTGTGCTTTAACGTCAAACCAATATCGTCGAGGCCCTCCATCAAACGCCAACGGGTGTAGTCATCAAGTTCAAAGGCAACGGTGGTAGATCCATATGAAGCGGTGCGCGTTTCTAGATCAACGGTGATTGAAGTCGTTGGATCGCTCTCGATTGCCGTCCAGATCGCTTCGACCGCTTCTTGAGGCAAGATCACAGTGAGCAATCCGCCCTTAAGTGAATTACCACGGAAGATATCTGCAAAGCGGCTTGAGATAACCACCTTGAAACCATAATTTTGCAGCGCCCAAACAGCGTGTTCGCGCGATGAGCCGGTTCCGAATTCGGGACCGGCAACCAAAATGGTTCCGCTCTTATATTGCGGTTGGTTTAGCACGAACTCTGGATCGTTACGCCATGCGGCAAAGAGTCCATCTTCAAAGCCGCTACGAGTAACGCGCTTTAGGTATACGGCTGGAATTATCTGATCGGTATCAACATTGCTACGGCGTAGCGGAATCGCAGTACCTGTGTGCTTAATAAATTTCTCCATTGCCATATCCCTTTCTACAAATCTGCCGGTGATGAGAGCGTGCCGCGAATTGCGGTAGCTGCTGCAACGAGTGGACTTACCAAGTGAGTGCGTCCACCCTTACCTTGGCGGCCTTCAAAGTTGCGGTTAGAAGTTGACGCAGAACGCTCGCCAACTGAAAGTTGATCAGGGTTCATTCCGAGACACATTGAGCAACCAGCGTTACGCCATTCAGCGCCGAAATCTAGGAAGACTTTATCTAAGCCCTCTTTCATCGCTTGCTGGCGAACACGCTCTGAACCAGGCACGACTAGCATGCGAAGTTTCGGCGCAATCTTTTTTCCTTCAATTACTGATGCTGCTGCACGTAGATCTTCAATGCGACCGTTGGTGCAAGAGCCCAAGAAAACAGTGTCGATCGCTATGTTTTTGAGCGGCGTTCCTGCTGTAAGGCCCATGTACTCGAGTGCGCGTTCTGCCGCACCGCGTTCTTCAGAGTCTTTGATATCTGCAGGGTTTGGCACTGATGCATTGAGCGGCAACCCTTGTCCTGGGTTAGTTCCCCAAGTTACAAATGGTTCAAGTGTGTTGCCATCGAGGGTGATCTCAACATCGAACTTAGCATCGCTATCTGTAAAGAGAGTCTCCCAATACTTCTGAGCCGCTTCGAAATCTTCAGGAGCATGTGGCTTGCCCTTGATGTAATCAAAAGTCTTTTGATCTGGCGCGATCAAACCAGCGCGCGCACCAGCTTCGATTGACATGTTGCAAACAGTCATGCGGCCTTCCATCGAAAGTTCGCGAATTGCTGAACCGCGGTATTCGATGATGTAACCCTGTCCCCCGCCAGTACCAATCTGAGCGATGATCGCCAAGATGATGTCTTTAGCAGTGACGCCAGACTTAAGAGTTCCTTCAACATTGATCGCCATGGTCTTGGGACGGCTTGATGGAAGTGTTTGTGTTGCAAGAACGTGTTCAACTTCAGACGTTCCGATACCGAAGGCAATTGCACCGAATGCGCCGTGCGTTGAAGTATGTGAATCACCGCAGACAATTGTCATTCCTGGTTGGGTGATTCCGAGCTGTGGTCCAACCACGTGAACAACGCCTTGATCGGCATCGCCGAGTGAGTGGATACGAATTCCAAATTCCTTGGCGTTATTGCGCAAGGTATCAATCTGCAGTTTTGAAACAGGATCTGCGATCGGCTTTAAAATATCGAGCGTTGGGGTGTTGTGATCTTCAGTTGCAATAGTTAGATCAGGGCGGCGCACTTTGCGTCCGGCAAGGCGCAGGCCATCGAAGGCTTGCGCACTTGTAACTTCGTGAACCAATTGCAGATCGATGTAAAGCAGATCAGGTTCTCCTTGCGCCGAACGTACGACGTGGTCTTCCCAAATCTTCTCTGCCAGAGTTTTACCCATGCTCTTCTTCCTTTAAATCTTGCATCTCATTAGATGGGATGCTAATCTCGCTGTGTGGATAAGAAGAATAGCGGAGTTGGCGTTCTAGATAAAGCCGTAACCATTCTAGGTACGCTCGAATCAGGCCCTCATTCGCTGGCTGAGCTCGTCGCCGCAACAGGCATTGCTCGCCCAACAGCCCACCGTTTAGCCGTTGCCCTCGAGCACCATCGCCTCGTTACGCGCGATCTGCAAGGTCGTTTCGTTCTCGGACCTCGCTCCTCTGAACTCGCAGCCGCAGCCGGCGAAGATCGTTTACTTGCCGCCGCTGCCCCCGCGCTTGCCGCTCTGCGCGATGCAACCGGCGAATCTGCGCAGTTGTATCGTCGCCAAGGCGATATCCGTATCTGTGTAGCCGTTGCCGAACGTTTATCTGGTCTACGCGACTCGGTTCCGGTTGGTGCATCGCTAACAATGCAAGCAGGTTCTGCTGCGCAAATATTATTGGCTTGGGAAGATTCCGAAAAGATTCATCGCGGACTTAAGAATGCACGATTTACCGCTGCACATTTATCGGCAGATCGTCGTCGCGGCTGGGCGCAATCTGTCGGAGAACGTGAAGCCGGCGTTGCATCAGTTAGCGCACCAGTTAAAGGCCCTAACGGAAAAGTTATCGCTGCTGTTTCTATCTCTGGCCCAATCGAGCGCTTAGGTCGCCAACCTGGCCGTATCCACGCAGCCGCCGTAGTTGCAACGGCTGCGCGACTTACAGAACATTTAGCTAAGAACTAACTATTTAAAAGATCCAGCTCTTTCAATACCTGAGAGATGGTTCCGAAACCAAAACCTTTACGTTGCAGCAGCGATTGGATTCGACGTATCTGCACCTCTGGCTCAAGACGAGACATGGTGTTGTATTTCTTAAAGGCAAGATCAAAGGCGCTGCGTTATTCAGAATCGTCATCAATCTCATCAAGTGCTTCATCAATTGCGCTCTGCATAACGCCCTTTTGGCGAAGCTCCCCCGCAATGATGCGCTTTGAGATTTTCTTATGGTTATGGCGAGATTGCGCCCAGGCTTTAGCAAACTCTTCATCGTTAACGAGGCCGGCTTCTTGCAACC
>JAXITH010000068.1:0-5114 GCA_034680185.1 Candidatus Planktophila sp. | reverse complement strand
TGCGATTGCAGGAATTCCAGATGCTGCGCACATCTCGCGCGCTTTTAGTAAAGCATTTTCTTCAAAAGTTGAACCGGTTTCATCAACATCGTGAAGGTTTGGAAATTGATCGAGTCCAACTAACTCAATCTGCCCTGCAGCAATATCTTCCAGGATGCGACGAAACTCTTCGATCTTGCCTTTATTGCGCGTAGCCAGAAGTAATTTATGGGGAGTTGAGTTAGAACTCACTTAGCTAAGGCAGCCTTCTGTATTTCACCTAGTTCTACACAGCCAGCGACTGCGAGATCAAGAAGTGAATTAAGTAAGTTGCGATCAAATGGCACGCCTTCAGCAGTTCCTTGAACTTCAATAAAGCGTCCATCACCACTGCAGACTACGTTCATATCGGTATCTGCACGAACATCTTCTTCGTAGCAAAGATCGAGCATTGGAACGCCATCGATGATTCCGACAGAGACTGCGGCAACAGAATCGCTCAAAGGTTTTGAATCTGCCTTGATATGGCCTTGCGACTTCGCCCAAGTGATTGCATCGGCAAGTGCCACATAAGCACCGGTAATTGCAGCGGTGCGTGTTCCACCATCAGCTTGCAGAACATCGCAGTCGATAACGATGGTGTTTTCACCAAGTTCTTTCATATCAACGATCGCGCGTAGTGAGCGACCAACTAAACGAGAAATCTCTTGGGTGCGTCCGCCGAGCTTTCCCTTAACGCTTTCACGATCAGAACGTGTATGAGTTGCACGTGGCAACATCGCATATTCTGAAGTTACCCAACCTTTGCCAGAATCTTTCAACCAACGTGGAACACCTGGAGTAAATGAAGCTACGCAAAGAACGCGAGTCTTTCCAAACTCCACAAGCACTGAACCTTCGGCATGGTCTAACCATTTACGCGTGACTTTAATTTCGCGCAGCTGGCTATTAGTTCTTCCGTCGTTGCGTGCCATGGGCTTCCATTCTATTTATTTGGTTCTATTTATTTGGTTTATCTAGAGATGATCTATGTGTTGAACAGAACCCACTTCAGGTCCTAAAAATCTACGTGCTAGAACTTCAAAAGCTGCGGAGTCTCCGGTAGCTAAGAAACGGTGTGTGGCAGGCGTTGTTGATGGCGCGCGTAGCAATGAGTTTTCGACCAGAGTTCGGTAGAGATCTTTTGCCGTCTCTTCAGCGCTAGAAACCAGTGAGACGCCATTGCCCATTACATAGGAAATTACGCCTGTTAATAGCGGATAGTGAGTGCAACCTAAAACCAAGGTGTCGACATCAGCATCCATAACTGGTTGCAAATATTCGCGGGCAACTTTGGTGATCGCCTCCCCCGAAGTTTCGCCGCGTTCTACATATTCAACAAAGAGCGGGCAAGCAATCGATGTGATCTCTAACTGCGGTGCGGCTGCAAAGGCATCTAAATAAGCTTTTGAATCGATAGTTGCACGTGTACCAATTACTCCGATGCGACCGGTGCGAGTTGCTGCAACCGCGCGACGAACCGCAGGTTGAATAACTTCAATAACAGGAACTGAATATCTCTCGCGCGCATCGCGCAACATCGCCGCACTTGCTGTGTTGCAAGCAATAACTAGCGCTTTAACTCCTTGGTCAACTAAGTAATCAAGAGTTTCAAGTGCAAAGGTGCGAACTTCGGCGAGCGGTCGTGGGCCGTATGGGCCACGCTTGGTGTCGCCGATATAAAGCGTTGATTCATTTGGAAGCTGGTCGAGAATTGCACGAGCGACGGTTAATCCGCCAACTCCTGAATCGAAAATTCCGATTGGTGCATCGCTCACAGGGTAAGACTACCGCCTTGCACCTTAAGCCCAGAGCGTGCCGTCTAGCCCTTCGGTTGCTTCTTCAATATCTGAACCGTAAATGCCCGTGGAAAGATATTTCCACCCAGCATCGCAGACGATAAAGGCGATATCAGCATCGCGGCCATCTCGCACAGCTTCTTTACCCATTGCAATTGCGGCATGCAAAATTGCACCGGTTGAAATTCCTGCGAAGATTCCTTCTACTTCTAAAAGTTCACGCACGCGACTTACAGAATCTTCTGCACCGACTGAAAAGCGGCGAGTAAGAACAGATGCATCGTAAAGCTCTGGAACAAACCCTTCATCAATATTACGAAGGCCATAAACAACTTCACCGTAACGAGGTTCGGCAGCGATAATCTGAATATCTGGGTTCTGCTCGCGAAGATAACGCCCGGCGCCCATCAAAGTTCCAGTGGTTCCAAGCCCTGCTACAAAGTGAGTAATTGTTGGGAGATCTTTAAATATTTCTGGGCCAGTTCCTTGGTAGTGAGCCTTGGTATTTGCAGGATTTCCATATTGATATAAGAAAACCCATTCTGGATTCTGCGCGGCCAACTCTTTAGCAACTCGCACCGCTTCATTAGAGCCACCTGCTGCAGGTGAAGAAATAATCTTTGCTCCCCACATCTCCAATAACTGGCGACGTTCTGGGCTGGTGTTCTCGGGCATTACACAAATCAATTTATAGCCGCGCACCTTTGCCGCCATCGCAAGTGAGATGCCGGTGTTGCCACTAGTTGGTTCCAAGATTGTTGCGCCAGGTTTTAACAAACCACTTTTTTCAGCTTCGTTGATCATCGAAATTGCTGTGCGGTCTTTGATCGAACCTGTTGGGTTGCGATCTTCTATCTTCGCCCAGAGGCGAACATTTGGCGCAGGAGAAAGTCGCGGCAAACCGATAAGCGGAGTATTTCCTACAGATGCTTCAAGCGAGTCGTAACGCGACAATTTAACCGCCAGCGACTGCAGGAAGAATTGTTACTGAATCACCATCTTTGATTTGTGCATCTAGGCTTCCGAGGAAGCGAACATCTTCATCGTTTACATAAATATTAATGAAGCGGCGAAGAGCACCATTTTCAAGTAGGCGATCACCGATTCCAGGGTATTGCGCATCGAGATCTGCGATAACTGCGCTAAGTGTTGCACCGCTTGCAGATACCGCCTTCTGATCTTTTGTAAACGGGCGAAGAATTGTTGGAATACGTACGTCGATGCTCATGTGCTTATTATGGCTAAAAAAGAGGCTATTCGGTAATTGAAACTTCTTCCTCAGTGACTACGCCGTCAATAATTCGATAAGAACGAAATTCAATTGCAGGTGCAATCTCTTTGCGACTAGAGACAAGCACATAATGCGCTCCGGGTTCGCCTGCGTAAGCGATATCTGTGCGTGATGGAAACGCTTCGGTTTCGGTGTGAGAGTGATAGATAACAACGATTTCTTCATCGTTATCGTCTACCTCGCGATAGAGCGCCAATAAATCTTTCGGATCAAATTCGTAAAATGTTGGCGAATGCGCTGCGTTGATCATGGGCTTTAAGCGCACTGGGCTGTCTTTTCCGACTGGGCCAAGGATTACGCCGCAACATTCATCTGGATATTCCGCGCGTGATTGTTCGACTATTGCATCAACGAAAGCACGTGAAATTGTTAGCGACATAAGAAGGCGATCCTAACCCTCATCCATCAACGCTGCCAAAAGACCTTCTTGTAACCAACCGAGCCATCCATAAACAATGTAAACACCGCGCAGTGGATCATCGGGTGCCAAAAGTTCTAACTCCTCGCTGCTTCGTTCCTGAACGTTTAAGCGAACTCCAAGCGCCAAACGCATATCGTTGATTGCACCAAGCCATGCATTTGCGCTGTCATGATCAAGATCAACAGTTCCATCTTTAGCGCTCTTTAAATACATGCGCATCGCCATGGCGTGAGCTTGTTTCTTATTTCGTAAAGTTGATTCGGTGTAACGGCGAAACTCTGCTGAGTCAGCTTGATCTTGATAAGCATTTGGCAACAAGCGGTGAAGCACCTCATCTTCAGGTGGTGCATCGTGGGTGGTTATTCCAACCATTGCGGCGAGTGGATCTTCATGTCCATGATCTACGCGTTCAGCGAGCAACTCAATAATCTGTTCAGCAAGATTTATTAATATCTCGCGTTCATTCTCGGCAAACTCAGCTACATAAGAGTTGCTGCCGTGGCGCTTAAAACCTTCAGAAGTCATAGCGCTTGATCTCCGCGTTGCAACGTCGCCCATAAACCGTACTCGTGAAGACGGGCAACGTCGTGCTCCATCTCTTCGCGGCTACCGGTTGAAACAACTGCTTTTCCTTCGGTCTGTACTTTCATCATTAACTCTGTGGCTTTCTCTTTCGAGTAACCAAAAAGTTCCATTAATACATAAGTTACGTAGGTCATGAGATTTACTGGATCATCCCAAACGATGGTGACCCATGGAGTATCGCCAGAGAAGATCGCGCGGATCTGCTCTTCTATATGGGTATCTGTTTTAACCATCACCGGATAATGATAGAGAACTCTGGCGCTGCTACTTGACGCCAATTTTGATCGGCCTCAACGATTACTTGGTAGCGCGCAATTTGGCGAGGCTGTTTCTCGATAGCAAATGAAAATGCGCCTTGATCGCTAGTGCTTGCACTTGCCACTTTCTTCCACGCGCCGGTGCTAAATTTCATGAGCGAGACGTTTGCTCCGGCGGTACGAGGTCGAACCACTCCTTCAATTGCAAGAGGTGCAGTCGCCTTAACTGTTCCAGGTGCTGAAATTGAAATTGTGCGATCGATTAAAACCGAGGTTTCGTTACTGATCGATTCTGCACGCTCCCAGGTGCCTTCACTAAACACTCGGATCGCAGTTGCTTTCCCCAAGAGAATTGGTGTTGTGAACTTGCCATCAACGCCAGTGGTTGCTGAACCAAGAACGCGCCAAGTCGCATCTGCAGCGCTCTTTCCTTCAATGCGCAGCGGAACGTTAGCCGCTGGCAATTTATCCTCGAGCGTTAACTGCGCGCTAATTGAAACGGCGCTGCCATACAAAGCTGTTGCATTATCGACTGTTAAAACGCTATTTACCTTTACCGGCGAAATTCCTAGAGCTGTCTGGCGAATCGCTTCCATCGCAAGCGGTTCTTCCATGCCTAGGGTCCAAGCGGTTACTCCACCCAATTTATATTTTGCAACTAGCTCACTGCGTAGACGGTAGCTCTGTGCATTTTGGTACCAAGCGGTGCGCGTTGCTGTGCAAATAGTGGAGCGACCATCAGC
>JAXITH010000067.1:0-5157 GCA_034680185.1 Candidatus Planktophila sp. | reverse complement strand
GATTGATTTATTTGTCTGCGGCGATAACTTGCGTAAGGGTGCAGCGTTAAACACTGCACAAATCGCAGAGCTCGTTGCCGCTGAATTCACTCGCTAACGCTTAGAAATAAGCGTTACTAAACTTACTTCTGGCGGACTAGCTACACGAATACGTGCAAAGGGACTCGTTCCCATACCTGCTGAAACATGTAAGTAAGGCTCGTCTCCAAACTTGGTTAAGCCGCGTGCTCGCCAAGTTGGTAAATCGCAATTAGTTGTTAGCGCACGTGAACCGCCAGGCATAGGCAAACGCACTTGTCCGCCGTGAGTGTGGCCCGCAAATATTGCATCCAAACCATCGCGCGACATTCCTTCGAGAATTCTTAAATATGGCGCATGCGTTACGCCAATTGCGATGTCGCATGGACCAGGTTTTCCGGCGACGAGTGAGTAATCATCAAATTCAAGATGGGCATCATCGGTGCCACGAGTTTCAATAGTTGTATCTTTAATTTTGATTGTCGCGCGCGAACGATTCAAATTAATCCAACCGCGAGACTGCAAACCTTTATCTAAATCTGGCCAAGGTAGATCCTCTCCGTGAATTCGCTTTCCATGATTTGGAAGTAAATACTTAAGTGGATTCTTCGGTTTTGGAGCGTAATAATCGTTAGAACCAAAGACGAATAAACCCGGAAGGTTAAGCAGCGAATCAAGGGCATCGAGTGCCACGGGAACGGCTTGCATATGAGCTAAGAAATCACCGGTTGAGATAACTAAATCGGGGGAGAGATCGATAAAGGATTTTATGTCGGCTATCTCGGTCTTGCGCGCAGGGGTCAGGTGCAGATCCGAGAAGTGCAGAACGCGGATCGGTGCGTGGCCAGCGGGCAGGATTGGGATCTCGGCCTGGCGAAGTTGATAACTCATTGCATGAGAAGATACACCTAGGTAATTCAAGGGTTTGGTAACTTCAAGGGTTTGGAGCAACAATCAAGTGGGACTTAAAGAGACACTTAAGAGCGACCTAACTGAGGCGATTCGCAGCAGTGACAAGGTTGTATCAGGCACGATCCGCATGGTTTTGACTGCGATCACCAACGAAGAAGTTTCTGGCAAAGAAGCGCGCACCTTAAGCGATGACGAGATCATTACCGTTCTATCGCGCGAAGCAAAGAAGCGTCGCGAAGCCGCAGAAGAATTTGGAAAAGCTGGCCGTGTTGATAAAGCGGCAGAAGAAAAGGCAGAAGGCGAAGTAATCGCTAGATATCTTCCTGCTCAACTTTCTGAGGATGATGTTAAGCAGTTAATCACTGCAGCGATCGCATCAACTGGCGCCGCCGGACCTGCCGATATGGGCACGGTCATGGGCGCAATCAAGCCTCAGATCGCCGGAAAAGCAGATGGCTCAATGGTTTCATCACTTGTTAAAGCAGCGCTAGCCGGAGGAAATTAATGAAATTCGAATACGCAACTGTTCCACTTCTATCTCACGCAACAAAGCAGATTCTCGATACATGGGGTTCTGATGGATGGGAACTAGTAACTGTTATTCCAGCACCAGGCGGCGAACAACTCGTTGCTTACATGAAGCGAGAGGTTAAGTAATTATGTCTACAGATGTCCGCGCAAAGCTTGCTGAAAAAGGTTTAACACTTCCTGTTGCTGCAAAGCCAGTTGCTGCATATGTTCCTGCAGTTCGCACTGGAAACATTGTCTTCACAGCGGGACAACTTCCAATGGTTGATGGCGCAATCGCCGATACCGGAAAAGTTGGCGCTGAAATTACACAAGAACGCGCCAAAGAACTTGCTGAAATCTGCGCGCTAAATGCACTCGCTGCAGTCGAACTTGTCGCGCCAGTTGATTCAATTGTAAAAGTTGTTCGCGTAGTTTGCTACGTAAATGGCGCCCCAGGATTTGTTAGCCAACCATTCGTTGCCAACGGTGCATCTGAGTTATTTATGCATATCTGGGGAGAAGCCGGAATTGCTGCGCGTAGCGCACTTGGCGTTGCAGAACTTCCTTTGAATTCACCGGTTGAGGTCGAACTCACCGTTGAAGTTGCTTAATTAATTTAAGTAACTAGCGAGAACGCTTACTTAAACGTTCGACATCAGTAATTAGCACTGAGCGACCGTCAAGCTTTAGCCATCCGCGACCAGCAAAATCAGCGAGAGCTTTATTTACGGTCTCGCGTGATGCGCCAACAAGCTGTGCAAGTTCTTCTTGAGTTAGATCGTGGTTAACGAGCAACCCTTCAGCAGTGGTCTTTCCGAAACGATCTCCAAGATCGATAAGCGCCTTAGCAACGCGACCTGGAACATCAGAGAAAACAAGATCGCCGACTGCTTCGTTGGTGCGACGTAGGCGCTGTGAAAGGCGAGTTAAAAGTTGAAGTGAAACTTCTGGATTCTGCTTAAGCCAAGGGATAACTTTCTCGTGGCTAAGTGAGTGCAACTTGGCATCTGTAACCGCTGTTGCTGTTGAAGTGCGTGGGCCTGGATCAAAGAGTGAAAGTTCGCCGAACATTTCGCCGGGTCCAAGGATCGAGAGCAAGTTTTCGCGTCCATCGCCGCTGGAAGTTCCGAGCTTGAGCTTTCCTTCGATAATTACATAAAGGTGCTCGCCGTCATCGCCTTCTTTGAAGAGAATCGAGCCCTTAGCGATCTTTACTGTATCCATTGAGGCGCGCAGCGATGCTGCGGCAGCGTCATCTAGGGCAGTAAAGAGCGGGGCTTTACGTACGACTTCATCTTCTTGAGGCACGTCGGTAGTTTACTCGCATGGCCCCTGATCGCGAAACTCGAAAGAACGCAAGGGCTATCTATCGAATTTTGACCAAGACATATCCAAATGTGCGCTGCGAATTAGATTTTTCTAATCCGCTCGAACTCACCATCGCAACGGTTTTATCGGCTCAGTGCACAGATAAACGGGTCAATGCAGTAACACCAGCGCTCTTCAAAAAATATAAAAATGTTCGCGCATATGCCAAAGCTTCGCTAAACGACATTGAAGATTTGATTTACACAACAGGTTTCTTTCGTGCTAAAGCCCGACATATCCAAGGTCTGGCAGTAAAGATCATCGAAGAATTCGACGGCGATGTTCCACAAACTCTCGAAGAGTTAATTACCTTGCCTGGTGTTGGTCGCAAGACCGCAAATGTTGTACTCGGCCACGCATTCGATATTCCGGGGATCACCGTCGATACGCATTTCGGCAGACTCTCACGCAGATTTGAGTGGAGCGCCTCGCAAGATCCCGTCAAAGTTGAATTCGAAGTGGGAGAGTTAATCCCTCAAGAAGAATGGACAAATTTGTCACAGCGGATGATCTGGCACGGACGGCGTATTTGCCACTCGCGCAAACCTGCCTGCGGTGCCTGTCCGGTTGCAAAGATTTGTCCTTCAATGGGGATTGGTGAAATGGATAAAGATAAAGCGAAGGCTTTAGTTAAGAGCGATGAGGACTTCCGATGAAGCGCGCCTTATTACTTATCTCCGCGTTAATTCTTACTGGTTGTTCAACACCCGAACCAGTTGCCGTTAAAGGCGAAGTTGTTTCATGTGCATCGGTAACTTCCGATAAATCAATGACAACCGGAATAGCAGTGGAGTGCGTAGATGGATCAGAGGGCGTGGTCATGGAAGCGCTGCGTGGCCCAATGGTTGTAAATGTTTGGGGATCTTGGTGCACAACTTGCTTAGCCGAGATGCCTGAATTTGTTAGCTTTTATAGCAAAGCTAAAGGGAAAGTGCATTTAGTCGGAGTTGCCGTTGAAGAGTCATCTCCTGCGAATTCACAAAAGTTTATTGAAGAACATGGAATGACTTGGCCCAATTTCTATGACCGCGAAAACAAGACTCGAAGTTACTTCGGAATGGGAGTTCCGGTGACTTGGTTTATCGACGCAGAAGGAAAAGTAACCTTTAAGAAGATCGGCATAATAAAATCAGAACAGGAACTTATTGATTTAACCGCAGAGCATTTGGGAGTGGAAATCTAATGTTGGTAGACCTAGTAATTGCAGCAGCAGTGATATTTTCAGTTGTAATTGGTTACCGAAACGGCCTCATTCGTACTCTATTTAAATTTATTGGCTTTGTACTAGGTGGCGTCCTCGGAATTTATCTCTCACTTAAGTTCTCCCATGATTGGTCGCTAGATCTAAAGCGCATTGGTTTTGTAATTGCCGCCATTGTTGCCGGTGGATATCTCTGTTCATTCTTGGGCGGACAGTTGGCAAAGGGTCTTCGCGCCACAATCTTCCGTGGTCCACTCGCATTTATTGATTCAATCGCAGGTGCAGCACTGGAAGTTGCTCGCACTGTCATTGCGCTTTACCTGATTGCAACTGTTCTGCTTTGGTCACCATGGCAAAGCGCGCAGAACCAGATCACCGAAAGCCAGATCTTGCCTAAGGTTCAGCCATATATTCCAGGGCTAATAACCCAAGCAAATGATTGGGTTAAAGAAGAGTTTCTTAATCTTCGTCTTTAGAAGAATTTAAACCTTCAGAAATTAGCTTCATAACATTTGGATCTGCCAGTGTTGTGGCATCTCCAACTGTGCGATTTTCAGCCACATCTTTGAGTAAACGGCGCATGATTTTGCCGCTGCGGGTCTTCGGCAATTCGGCAACGACCATAATCTGACGTGGACGTGCAATAGCCCCAATTTCCTTAGTTACATGGGCTCGAAGCTCTTTCACCAACTCTTCGCCACCTGCATGCGGAATACCACCACGCAAGATAACGAAGGCAACAATTCCTTGTCCGGTCATCTCATCTGCGGCTCCTACGACGGCAGCCTCAGCAACTGCTTCGTGTGAAACAAGTGCGGATTCAACTTCAGTTGTTGAAATACGGTGACCAGAAACGTTCATGACATCGTCAACGCGACCCATCAACCAGATTGCACCTTCTTCATCTAACTTTGCTCCATCGCCTGCAAAGTAAATTCCATCAAAACGCGACCAATAAGTTTCCTTGTAACGCTCATCTTCGCCCCAAACGCCACGTAACATTGATGGCCAAGGCTTATCCAAAAGTAAGAAACCGCCATGTCCATTCGGAACTGCAGTTGCATTGTCATCTACAACAACCGCGCTGATTCCAGGGATTGCCTTCATTGCAGAACCTGGCTTGGTAGATGTAACTCCAGGCAGCGGTG
>JAXITH010000066.1:0-5277 GCA_034680185.1 Candidatus Planktophila sp. | reverse complement strand
CGCTTTATACGCTCCAAATATCGTGGTTGGCTTTGCGCGCATTGAAGGCGAATCTGTTGGAATTATCGCCAACCAGCCTTCGCAACTCGCTGGAACTCTCGATATCAATTCCAGTGAGAAAGCTGCACGTTTCTTGCGTTTCTGTGATGCCTTCAATATTCCGATTCTTACATTGGTAGATGTCCCAGGATTCTTGCCTGGAACTGAACAAGAATGGAACGGAATCATTCGTCGCGGCGCAAAGTTGCTTTATGCATATGCCGAAGCTTCTGTTCCACTGGTAACGCTTATTACCCGTAAGGCATATGGCGGAGCATTCATTGTTATGGGATCTAAGTACCTCGGTAGCGACATTAACTTCGCATGGCCAAGTGCGGAAATCGCAGTAATGGGTGCGCAAGGCGCGGTAAATATCTTGTACCGAAAAGAAATTGCCGATGCGCAGGATCCAGAGAAAGTTCGCGCTGAACTTGTATCGGATTACACCGAAACACTTTCAAATCCATACGCTGCCGCAGAACGCGGAACGATTGATAGCGTCATTGAGCCGCATCAATCTCGCGCCTATATAACCAAGGCATTTCGCACCTTGAAAACCAAGCGCGATACTTTGCCGGCTCGTAAACATGGAAATATTCCACTGTAATGAAATTTACGATCACATCAGGTCAACCAACGGAAGAAGAGCTACTTGCTCTTAAAGCGGCTATTGACCATCACAAGATGCAGAACTTGGTACCTGTGATTAAGCGCAGCGTCTTTGGTTTGCCACAGCTTCGCCAACCACTTCCCCATCAGATCACCTTCGGCGCCAGAAGAGAATCTCGTTAATGCCAAAGATCGTTCTTGCATCGCAATCAACGTCACGACGTCGCTTACTTGAAGGCGCTGGTCTAAAACCCACCATCATCGTAAGTAATGTCGACGAAGAAACCGATTTCTTTAACGCGATGACACCTGCAGATATGGTTATTGCGCTAGCGGTAACCAAAGCACACACGGTTCGTGAACAGATTGACTATCCCGCGCTCATCATCGGATGCGATTCAACTTTCGATGTCGATGGCGTCTCATTTGGAAAGCCGGGCACTCCAGAAGTTGCGCGCGAACGCGCTAAAGCAATCAGCGGACGCTCTGGTCTTCTGCATACCGGCCACTGCATCATCGACACCGCACAAGGTCGAGAGATTGCCGATCGCGTAACGACCAAGGTAACTTTTTCTGAGCTAACTGACCAAGAAATTGAAGATTACATCGCATCCGGAGAACCACTACAGGTTGCAGGTGGATTTACCCTTGATGGGTTTGGTTCTCCGTTCATTCCCGTAATTGAAGGCGATTACACAAATGTGGTCGGCATATCGATGCCGTTCCTGCGCTCTGCGATGTCGCAGCTTGGATATTCTTGGCCAGAAGTGAAGGAGATGCAATGAAGCGCGTACTGATAGCAAATCGTGGAGAAATTGCAGTTCGCGTTATCCGCGCTTGTCGCGACCATGGCTTAGAAAGCGTCGCTGTTTATTCTGAAGAAGATCGCGATGCGATCCACACTAAGAGCGCAGATTTTGCATTCTCACTTAACGGGGTTACCGCTACTCAAACCTATTTAGATATCTCCAAAATTATCGCCGCGGCGAAAGAATCAGGAGCCGATGCTGTTCACCCAGGCTACGGATTTCTATCGGAACGCGCAGATTTTGCCCAGGCTGTTATCGATGCTGGTCTGATTTGGATTGGGCCCTCACCAGATGCGATCAGCGCACTTGGTGACAAAGTTTCGGCTCGTCGCATCGCCGCTAAGGCAGGTGCGCCACTGGTTGCAGGAACTAAAGATCCCGTAGAAGGCGCTGACGAAGTAATTGCTTTTGCCAAAGAACATGGATTGCCGGTTGCGATCAAAGCCGCTTTCGGTGGCGGAGGACGTGGTTTAAAGGTTGCGCGAACTATGGAAGAGATTCCAGAACTATTCGCATCTGCTGTACGTGAAGCGATCTCAGGATTTGGCCGCGGTGAGTGTTTTGTGGAGCGCTATCTTGATAAGCCACGTCACGTTGAAACCCAAGTTTTAGTTGATCAACATGGCAACGCTGTAGTCGTGAGTACTCGTGACTGTTCGTTGCAGCGCCGCCACCAAAAGTTGGTGGAAGAAGCACCTGCCCCATTCTTAACGGATGCTCAAAACGAAGAGCTCTACCGCTCTAGCAAGGCGATCATGAAGGAAGCCGGATACGTCGGAGCCGGAACCTGCGAATTCCTGATCGGTCTAGATGGAACCATTTCATTCTTGGAAGTTAATACTCGCTTGCAAGTAGAACACCCGGTCAGTGAAGAAGTAACGGGAATCGATTTAGTTCGCGAACAGTTCCGCATTGCCATGGGAGAAGTACTCGGCTTTGGTGATCCCGAAATTCGTGGCCACTCACTTGAATTCCGTATCAACGGTGAAGATCCAGGTCGTTCATTCTTGCCAGCTCCGGGACGCATTACGCAATGGAATCTACCTACCGGCCCTGGTGTCCGTATCGATGCCGGATTTAAAAACGGTGACACCATCGGAGGAAACTTCGATTCGCTCCTTGCTAAATTAATTGTTACAGGAGCAACCCGCAAGCAAGCGATTGAGCGTGCGCGTCGCGCCCTTGCAGAATTCGAAGTCGATGGTTTAGCGACTGCAATTCCATTCCATCGCGCGATTTTGGAAGATCCTTCATACACCGAAAACTTTAAGGTCTATACAAGTTATATTGAAAATGAATTTAAGAACGATATCCCAGCATTTTCAATAACTCCTCCCCCGGTTACGACAAAGATTGCAGCCGAACATTTAGTTGCAGAAGTAAATGGCAAGCGCTTTGAAGTAAAACTCCACACCCCAGAACCAGTTGTAAAGCGCCATCGCGCTAAGCAATCAAAGGTTGGCGGCGCAAGCGGTACTGGACTCACAAGTCCGATGCAAGGAACTGTTGTGAAGATTGCAGTTGAAGAAGGCGCTGTTGTTGAAGCCGGAGATTTAATAATTGTGCTTGAGGCGATGAAGATGGAGCAACCACTAATCGCTCACAAATCTGGCAAAGTCGCAAACCTCAAGGCGGCAATCGGTGAGACAGTTTCAAGTGGCACGGTTCTGTGCGACATTCTTGAAGCCTAACCTCGCGCTTTAAATCGCAATTCACAACTTCGCGTAATCCAGTTAGGCTGGGGCTATGAACGCGCAGCTCTTGGCCGAAGTCCAAGCCTGGATAGCTGATGATCCCGATCCAAAGACTGCTGCAGAGTTAACAAAACTTGTCGCAGATGGCGATGAAGCATCTTTAAAGAAGTACTTTGCAGGATTTCTACAATTCGGAACCGCAGGTTTGCGCGGACCAATCGGACCTGGTCCCTCATGTATGAACCGCGCCGTTGTAGGACGCACCGCAGCAGGCTTAGTTGCCTACATGAAAGAACGCGGAATGAAACGCGTCGTAATCGGGCGAGATGCGCGATATGGATCAGAAGATTTCACGCAAGAATCGGCGGAGATTTTCGCTGGCGCAGGGTTTGAAGTCTTTGTTCTGCCAAGACCGCTACCAACTCCAGTATTGGCTTTTGCCACGCTTGATCTCAAATGCGACGTTGGTGTCATGGTCACTGCAAGCCACAATCCTCCGCAAGATAATGGTTACAAGGTTTACATCGGACCGACCGCAGACGGAATTGATTACGCTGCTTCACAAATCATTAGCCCAACTGATGACTTCATCGCCAAGGAGATTGACGCTGTTAAATCTTTAGTTGGACAAGCAAGAGGCTCAAAATGGACTGTCTTAGATGATGCAGTCGTGGATAAATACATAGCGCGTACTGCAGAACTTGCGCCACGACCTGGATCGTTAAAGATTGTTTACACCGCGATGCATGGGGTCGGAACAGAAACCCTCGAGAAGGCATTTGCCAAAGCTGGGTTCCCGAAGTTAATTTTAGTTTCAGAGCAAGCCCAACCAGATCCAGATTTTCCGACAGTGGCATTTCCTAACCCAGAAGAACCCGGGGCGATTGATTTAGCACTAGCTAAGGCGCGTGAGGTTGGCGCTGATTTGGTTATCGCAAACGATCCTGATGCCGATCGTTGCGCTGCAGCGGTTAACGATCCAAACGGTGGATGGCGCATGTTGCGTGGTGACGAGCTTGGTGTGATTTTTGGCGAGTGGATCGCTCGATCATTTGCAACGGAAAAGCGCACAGGGTCATTCGGAAATTCAATTGTCTCTTCATCTGCGCTTCGTAAAATTGCAGCACATTACGTCATCGATTTTAAAGAGGTTTTAACTGGGTTTAAATGGCTCGCCAAGATCGAAGATCTCGCCTTTGGATATGAAGAAGCGATTGGATATGCCGTCGATTCGCAAACAGTAAACGATAAAGATGGAATTTCTGCAGCGCTCTTCCTGGCACAGATCGCCACCGATTTGAATGAGCAAGGAAAGACTTTGGTTGATCTATTAAATGAAGTTTGGGAACGTCATGGTTTCCACGGAACAGAGCAGATCTCTATTCGCGTTAGCGATATGTCTCGTATTTCTGAACTCCTCGCTGGGTTACGCAAGAACCGGCCTGCCGAAATCGCTGGGCGTTCTGTTTCTTCAATTGATGATTTAGCCGCACCTAAAGATGGTCTTCCGCCAACTGATGGTTTACGCATCTGGCTAGATGGCGGAATCCGCATCATCATCCGCCCGAGCGGAACCGAAGCCAAGATGAAGTGCTACATCGAAGTAATTACCAAAGATGCGCAATCAGCCGATGATTTACTAGACCAATTACGACAACCACTGAAGGAATTCCTCGCATGAATTTTTACGGAATAGTTGATGGCTCAGAAGCCTCGCTTAAGAACTTTCTCTCACAGCTACCAGGTGTAGATCAGGTTGGTGCTGAAGCGCGTGCTGCGATGTTGGCAACGCGCAGCATTAAGACAACTAGCAAGCGCTGGGCTATTGATACCGCTATCTCGATGGTTGATTTAACAACTCTGGAAGGTGCTGATACTCCAGGAAAAGTTCGTGCGCTGTGCACCAAGGCAGTACGTCCAGATCCCACAGATTTATCAATTCCTAGCGTTGGCGCTGTCTGCGTCTACAACGATATGGTCGCGATCGCTCGTACTCATTTAGATTCAATTGGCGGCAAGCATGTGCCAGTGGCGGCCGTTTCAACTGCATTCCCATCTGGTCGCGCCTCAATGGAAGTCAAGATTCAAGATACTCAAGATGCGATCGATGCTGGTGCAGCAGAGAT
>JAXITH010000065.1:0-5352 GCA_034680185.1 Candidatus Planktophila sp. | reverse complement strand
TGCAGATGCGTATGTCACTCCAATTGTTCGCAAACTTGCCAATGAAATGGGAGTCAACTTAGCCAACGTTAAGGGCACCGGAATTGGCGGAAGAATCCGCAAGGAAGATGTTGAAGCAGCCGCTCCACAAAAGAGCGCACCAGTATCTGCCTCTTCATCAGTTCCGGCACAACGTCCTGCCACTGCACCAGTGGTTGCCGCTTCCCCACTTCGTGGAACTACTGTCACGATGTCTCGCCTGCGCAAAGTTATTGCAGCGCGCATGGTCGAATCACTTCAGGTTAGCGCGCAGCTAACAACTGTTATCGAAGTAGATGTAACCAAGATTGCACGCTTGCGTGATCGCTCGAAGGCAACTTTCGAAGCGCGTGAAGGCGTAAAGCTTTCCTTCCTTCCATTCTTTGCAGTTGCCGTATGCGAAGCCCTAAAGCAGCATCCAGTATTGAACTCATCAGTTGAGGGCGATCAAATTATTTACCACGGTGCAGAACACCTTGGCGTCGCAGTCGACACAGAGCGCGGCCTCTTAGTTCCGGTTATTCATAACGCCGGTGATTTGAATATGGGCGGAATCGCTCGCAAAATCGCTGACCTTGCTGCGCGTACACGCGATAACAAGGTAACGCCAGATGAACTCGGTGGCGGAACATTTACGCTAACTAACACCGGAAGTCGTGGAGCGCTCTTTGATACTCCGATCATCAACCAACCACAGGTTGCAATCTTGGGCCTTGGCGCAGTTGTTAAGCGACCAATGGTTGTAAAGGGTGAAGATGGTGGCGAAACAATTGCGATTCGTTCCATGGTTTACCTTGGACTTTCATACGATCATCGCGTTGTCGATGGCGCAGATGCTGCTCGCTTCCTAGTTACGCTTAAAGAGCGTCTCGAAGGCGGAGCATTTGAATCCGATCTAGGTCTCTAGAGGTCTGTAGGTCTTATGCCAGTTCCACAACGCATCGCCATCACCGGCGCTTCAGGTTTAATCGGAAGCGCACTTGTTGGACATCTTAAATCTGAAGGTCACACAGTCCAGCGTTTAGTACGTCGCGCAACTGTTGCTCCCGATGAAATCCAGTGGGATCCAAAGACTGGTTATGTAGATATCGAAGCGTTGCGCGGAGTTGATGCGGTTATCCATCTCGCCGGAGTTGGCGTTGGAGATAAGCGTTGGACTAAGCGCTACAAATCTGAAATTTTAAATTCTCGCTTACTTGGCACTACTGCGATCGCCAATGCCGTTGCTGAAGTAAAACCTCAGGTATTTATCTCAGCTAGCGCGATTGGCTGGTATGGAGATTCTGGAAACCGAGCTGTCGTAGAAACAGATTCTGTAGGTAACGATTTTCTCGCTGCAGTTTGCCGCGAATGGGAAGGCGCCGCCGATCTTGCTGGCGATGTTCGCACGGTAAAGCTGCGCACTGGTTTGGTTCTTGATCCAACTGGTGGCGCACTTGGTCGCATGCTGCCGCTCTTTAGATTTGGGCTTGGCGGAAAACTTGGATCGGGAAAGCAGTGGTGGTCATGGATCACTCTCCACGATGTTGTACGTGCAATTATCTTCGCACTAGAACATCCAATTTCTGGTCCGGTAAATTTAACGACTCCTAACCCAGTCACGAATCAAGAATTTACTGCCGCCCTTGCTCAGGCAATGAAGCGACCAGCGCTCTTTCCGGCTCCTGCTATCGCGCTAAAGATTGCACTCGGTGGTTTTTCGAGTGAGATTTTAGGATCTAAAAAAGTTCTCCCAAACGCGCTATCGGATGCAGGATTTGTTTGGGATTATCCGCACATAACCAACGCGTTAACCGCGCTGATCGATCAGTAATTGTTCAGCGGCCTTGCGGCCAGATAACAAAGCGCCATTCTGTGATGGTGCCTCTAAGTAATCTCCGGCCCTATATAGATATGAAATCTTTTCAGCAGCAACGCTCTTTATGTAGCCGGGTTCAAATAACGGAAGCGCGGAATGGATTTCGTACTTTGCAAGGAAGCGCCAGTCCTCAGTTGAACTCCCCCACATCTTTGCCAAATGGCGTCTTACTTCAGATTCCGAAGAATGCTTAATTGTGGTTGAAGATATTAGATGCTGACCAGAAGGCGCATAACGCTTCGAAAGGTTTGAGATAACTATCGAGTTAACCACTGGGCCACGATTTTCAGAGTCAAGAATCAACTCGGCGCTGTTAGATGGAGTGGTTTGTGTTGCGTGATACCAAGTAGTCGAACTTGCTAATCGACTAACTTCTTGTGCACCCGTTAACTGTCCTGCTGTAGTTAGATCTGTTGCGAGAATTATCTGATCTGCCGAAATCTTTCCAACGTTGGTCACGACACCATCGCTCTGAATTTCTTCTACCTGAACGCTGAGTCGAAGGTCCTTCACCTGCTTGGCCATATTCTCAACGAGTTGTCCTACCCCACCAACTGGAATACCTGATTTACCGCCAATAAACGAGGCGATGATTTCTCGTCCAACAACCGCACTGACTTCAGCCGGGTCAGCGAGAAAAACGCCTTGCAGGAAAGGCTTTAATACCTTCTGATAGAGATCTCCCGTGCCAGTGCGCAGCAAATGTGCTTCTACGCTCTCATCTAATCTCGGTGAACTCGCTAGATATCTAAGGAATGAAACCTTTGCGAAGATGCTGCCGGAGGCTTTAGAAAATATCGAGAAAGGTGCGCTGCGGGGATCTCCTAAGCGAACCAAACCGCTAGAACTCGAGATGCCAACAGTGCGGGGCGCAACCTTGAAATCGACTCCTTCGAGATAGCGACCGCGTTTAATCTCTGGATAGTTTGCATTGATTAATTGAAAGCCGCGATCGAGGATGAAGCCATCGATTTCATCTGTTGCAACGCGGCCACCAGCTCTATCAGATGCTTCGAGAACCGTTACTTCACAGCCGTTCTTTTGCAGAGTAAGCGCAGCGCTTAACCCCGCAAGTCCAGCACCAATTACTAGAACCATTTATTTATTAACGTCCTGCACCTTTGTCGAAAGCTACTTATTTTGTAGCTTTGAAGGCCACCAGATCTTTGGGCCGATCTCATGAACTAGGGCTGGTACCAAAATCGAACGAACAATGATGGTATCTAGTAGTACACCGAATGCAACCGCGAAACCAAGTTGCGCAAGTGGAACGAGAGGCAATAAACCAAGAACTGCGAAAGTTGCCGCAAGTACGATGCCGGCAGATGTAATCACAGCGCCTGTAACAGTTACGCCCTTTATTACTCCAGCGCGAGTTCCGATCTTGGCGCTTTCTTCGCGAACGCGCGTCATCAGGAAGATGTTGTAGTCAATGCCGAGTGCAACCAAGAAGATGAAGGCGAAGAGTGGGAATGAGTTATCTCCCCCAGCAAAGCCAAAGATATGGTTGAAGACGAGCGCACAAACACCGAGCGTTGCAAAGTAGCTAAGCACAACAGTTCCGAGAAGTAATACTGCGCTAAGAATACTGCGAAGCAGTAAACCAAGAATGATTGTGATGGCGAGCAAGATGATCGGGATGATTACCTTGTTATCGCGATTATTTGCAGTACGTACATCGAAGTAAACGGCGCTTGTTCCACCGACGAGTGAAGTCTCGTCGGCTGCGTGGGCTAGCTCGCGAATCTTTGGAATATCGTTGCCGGCTTCGACGCTATCTGGCGCCTTGTCCAGAGTTACATTTAATATCGCCCGACCGTTAACGATTTTGATTTCTGGGGCTGGTCCACCTTCGACTGGCATGCCAGCGAACATCGGAACAACTTCAGTAACGCCAGGAGCGTTTTTAACTGCAGCCGTGACAGCGCCAATCTTTGTGGCATCAACGACTATCTGCGTTGGATCGCCTTCACCGCCAGGGAAATGCTTGACCAGTAGGCGTTGGCCAACAACTGATTCAGGATTTCCGGTGAAGGTATCGACCGTTCCGATTCCATCTGCCTTAAGCGTTGTTGATGCGCCGGCAAAACCGAGCAAGATCACGCCAGTAATAATCCAGGCTTTACGTGGATTACGACCGATTGAGTTGGCAATCTTTGACCAGTAGCCACTCATTACATGATCGTCACCATCATTGGCAGGAATTCGTGGCCAGAAGATCCAGCGACCGAAGATTAGAATAAGCGCAGGAAGCAAAGTCAGAATCGTGATCATGGATACGACGATTCCGATTGCACCAATTGGTCCGAGACCTGCAGTGTTTGTTAATTGGCTAAAGAGAAGAACTAATAATGAAATTGAAACGGTGGAACCAGAAGCCAAAATTGGCTCCCAAACACCTTTATAGGCAGCGCGCATCGCATCGAAACGGTTTTCGAAGAAGTGCAGTTCTTCGCGATATCGAGCAATCAAGAGCAACGCATAATCAGTTGCCGCACCAATTACCAATACCGAGAGAATTCCTTGCGATTGGCCATCGACATCGATGATGTCATTTTTCGCTAAAAGGTAAACGATTCCGCCAGCTGTTGAAAGTGCAAAGAGCGCGGATAGCAGAGGAATTATCCAGAGCACTGGAGATCGGTAAACTACGATCAAGATAACTGCAACTACAGCTAGCGTTGTAAGTAATAGCGTTGAATCGATCGATCCAAATGCTCCAAAGAGATCTCCAAGTAGCCCCGCAGGCCCTGTTACATAAGGCTCAAATCCATTTGCCTCAGCTACTGGGCCAAGGTCTTCTCGTAGGGCATCAACCACAGCCGGAAGCACTGGCTCGTCATTTGGGAGAAGTTTTGAAATGGCATTTCCGTCGAGTGGAATATTTGCTAGAAGAGCTTGTCCATCTTCAGATGGGAATACCGAGATTTTCTGATTTGGTGCGAGGTAGTCAGAAATCTTCGCTGTAGTTCCGGCGAGAGTCAGATCTCCAACTTGAACTACGCGTTCATTAACGGCTGCAAAAGTGGCCGGCGTTGAACTTCCTTCAAAGAGAACTAGCGCGGGAAAGTTAAACGAATCCTGAGATGAAAAGAGCGCAATTTGATCGGAGGCAAGTGTGGCTTCAGCGCCCTTTGGCAAGAAAGATGAGTTGTTATTCTCTTGAACCGAAGTTAGCTTTCCGAAGAGTGGACCGAAGATTCCGGTGATAACGAACCACAGGACTACGACCAACATGGCTAGCGCGTAGGGTTTGCGATTCTTCTGGACTCTATCGATGTTGAGATTCTGCGACACTTTTGTAGCCTTTCGGTGCGTGGATCGAGCTGATTTCACTAGGGAGACAGCCTACCTTTAGGCTGTACATGTGGCTCCACAACAAGCGCAGGAATCCCCGATTATCGCGATCGAATATGCGGGATTGGTTGAATACCAAGCAGCTTTAGCCATGCAACGCCGATATCACCAAGAAGTAG
>JAXITH010000064.1:0-5422 GCA_034680185.1 Candidatus Planktophila sp. | reverse complement strand
GAAGGTAGCAAGAGCCGTATCCAGGTCTTCCAAGGAATCGTTATCCGTCGCCAAGGCGATGGCGTTCGCGAAACTTTCACAATCCGTAAGGTCTCTTACGGCGTTGGAGTAGAACGTACATTCCCAGTACACACACCAGTTATTGAAAAGATCGAACTCGTAAAGAAGGGCGATGTACGTCGCGCCAAGCTTTACTACCTCCGCGATCTTCGCGGTAAGGCTGCCAAGATTCGCGAAAAGCGCGATGGCATCGAAGGTTACGGCGATGGAATTCTTTCAACTCCTGAAAAGGAAGTAATTGTTGAAGCTCCAGCTGCTGTTATCGAAGAGGTTGTGGTTGTGTCCGAGCCAACTGCGACCGAAGTGGTGGCAGAGGTTCCAGCTGAGGATGCGACTACAGACGTTGTGGTTGAAGCAGCAGCTGAAGACAAGCCTGCTGAATAAGTAATTCTTCTCTAATGCCACGCAAGGGCTCGCTATTACGCGAGTTACCTATTCTGGTTATTGTCGCGCTCGCAGTTTCGCTCGTCATCAAATCTTTCTTGGTGCAGTTCTTCTATATTCCCTCGGGCTCAATGGAGAACACCCTTCAGATAAATGATCGCGTTGCAGTAAATAAAGTTCCATTCATCAGCAAATCAATTAACCGTGGAGATGTAGTTGTATTTCGCGATCCCGATAATTGGTTACCTGAGCCATACACCGCAGATCAAAATAAGTATCTAGCCAAAGTTAAAGAAGGCCTCGTATCAGTTGGCGTTCTTCCTAATCCAGCGAAGCAGTACCTGGTTAAGCGCGTCATCGGAGTAGCCGGCGATAAAGTCGAATGCTGTTCAAAGAATAAGAAGTTAATGATCAATGGCGTAGAAATTGATGAGCCATATATCTTTGCCGGAAATTCTGCCAGCGATACCAAATTCAACGTAACTGTGCCTGAAGGCAAGATCTGGGTTATGGGCGATCACCGCGCAGCCAGTGCAGACTCACGCTTTCATCAAGAAGATATAAATCAAGGAATGGTGCCGACTTCAAAGGTAACTGGCCGCGTACTTGGAATCATCTGGCCGATTAAAAATATCGGAATTGTTAGTTCATTCTCTTCGCTGAAGTAACTTTTTAAATTATGAAGGTAATCGAATCTTTACTTATCGACGCCGGAATAACGCCACTTGCTGGAGTAGATGAAGCCGGACGTGGTGCCTGCGCTGGTCCGCTGGTGATTGCATCAGTTGTTCTTGCCGATCCATTTGCGCCAGAGTTGGCAAAGGTTCGTGATTCCAAAGATGTATCTGAAGCAGAACGCGAAAAGCTATTTGATGTTGTTACCTCAGCGGCGCTTTCAGTAAGCGTCATCTCAGTTCCTGCGGCGGAAGTAGATTCACGTGGCGTGCATGCAGCCAATCTCGATGGAATGCGTCGCGCGGTTCAAGGCCTTTCAGTTACGCCGAGCTATGTATTAACTGATGGCTATGCCATTGAGGGTTTAGCGATACCAAACGTTGCAGTCTGGAAAGGCGATCAAGTCGTTACCTGCATTAGCGCCGCCTCGATCATCGCAAAAGTTACTCGTGATCGCGCAATGCGTGAACTCGATGCATTATTCCCAGATTATGGTTTTGCCAAGCACAAGGGCTATATCACCAAAGCGCACACTGAAGCGTTGCAAGCACATGGCCCGTGTATAGAACACCGCCGATCATTTGCAAATATCGCAGCGCTACTTCAATAATTACACACAAGCCCATTTCAATTTAAGTTAACTGTCTGCAGGAGTCTTTAACCTGCGCGCCATGAGCAAAGTTGGCGAGAAGAAGAACAATCAAAAGACTGGCGCATTTGGCGAACAAGTCACCGCAGATTATTTAACCGCACGGGGCGATGAGATCCTCGATCGCAATTGGCGGGTGCGCGAGGGAGAAATCGATTTAGTTTCACTTAGCTCCGATGGCATCTTTCACTTTATCGAAGTTAAGACTCGCTCTTCGCTGGCATTCGGCCACCCATTTGAGGCGATCAACCGGGATAAAGCACATCGCATGCAACGTTTAGCCCTTGCATGGTTAGCCACTCACGGTTGTCTGGGATGTGAATATGCAATCGATGTTGTGGCAATTCTTATCGCCGCAGATGGAAAACATACGTTGGAATATCGAGGCGCGATCCTATGAGCCTGGGACAGACAACCAGCATCGCACTTCACGGATTAGACGGTGCCGTTGTTTCGGTCGAAGTAGATATTGCAGATGGCCTACCGATGTATTCGTTGTTAGGTCTGCCTGATGCTGCGCTAAACGAATCCCGCGACCGGGTACGCGCCGCCTTGATTAATTCAAATGAAGTCTGGCCGAATAAGAAAGTCACGGTTTCTCTTTCTCCCGCTTGGCTTCCCAAAAGTGGATCAGGTTTTGATCTATCGATTGCACTTGCGATCTTGATTGCAAATGGCGCGCTGCCGCAAGAACCTTTAGAAGGCGTTGTAATTTTGGGAGAACTCGCACTAGATGGGCGAATCAGATCGGTGCGCGGAGTTTTGCCGGCGCTTATTGCAGCTTATAAATCCGGAATCACGCGTGCACTGGTTTCACCGGAAAACTTCGCTGAAGCGTCACTAATGTCGCAGATGCAGATCTTTACCTTTGCCAATCTTTCACAAGTATTACGTTTCTTGCGAACTGGCGAGATCACATCTGCGCCACAACTTGATCTAGATATTTCAGTTGATGAAGAACTTCCTGATTTTTCCGATGTTGCAGGTCAAGCACGTGCCAGATTTGCAGCTGAGGTAGCAGCAAGTGGGGGACACCACCTGCTCTTGATCGGACCACCAGGTGCGGGAAAGACGATGATCGCATCTCGCCTTCCAACTATCTTGCCCGCACTTGGTCTTGATCAAGCGCTCGAAGTAACGGCGGTTCATTCCATCGCCGGTTCACTCGGCACGCGTTCGCCTATGTCGTTAGTTGCGCCAATAGTTTCACCGCATCACAGCGCATCGCGTATAGCCATGGTTGGAGGTGGCTCTCATGCGATAAAGCCAGGAGCTTGCTCGCTTGCCCATCATGGAGTTCTTTTCATTGATGAAGCGCCCGAATGCGCAGTTGGAGTTTTAGATTCGCTTCGCCAACCGCTGGAATCTGGCACGATCACAATTGCGCGCAGCGTTGGTAGCCTTACTTTTCCTGCGCAATTTCTCTTAGTCCTGGCTGCCAATCCATGTCCGTGTGGAAAGTTCACTGGAAAAGGTCGCGCTTGTATTTGCTCATCACTTGCTGTGCGCCGTTACTTGGGAAAACTCTCTGGCCCATTGATGGATCGCATCGATATGCGCGTGCAAGTCGAGCCAGTAAGTCGCACCGAAATGGCCCAGACCGAACTCGGCGAAAGCAGCGCGGTAATTCGAAAGCGAGTAGTTGCTTCTCGTGCTACCGCCGCAGAACGCTTTGCTAAAGAAACCTGGAAGTTAAATTCGCAGATTCCATCGCGTGCGCTACGGACAACGTACAAACCAGAACGGGCGGCTATGAATTTTCTCCATGACCAGTTAGAGAAAGAGTTGCTTACCGCACGCGGACTACACAAGATCATTCGCTTATCTTGGACTTTGGCCGACTTATCGGGTCGCTCTGTCCCGAATCTCGCTGATGTGCAGCGCGCCCATCAACTCCGCGAAGGCTCTGACCTATGAACCCACTTGATGCGCGACTGGCGTTGTTTTCAGCGATCGAAGGCGGACATATATTTTGGAGCCAGGAAATTTCGGCAAATGGCGCTGAATATGTCTATGAGAAGTTAAGCGCCAGTGGTTATGACGCGATTAAGTACGGAAAGACAATTGAACGGCTACGCAGCGCAAATACAAGCGAGATTGCAAAAAGTATCGAAAACGCAGGCGCACAATTTATTACGCCAGCGATGGAGCAATGGCCAGATCAATTAAATGATCTCGCTGCGATTCCGATCGGCTTAGTCGTAAAAGGTGAAATCGATATATTGAAAGAGCGCGGTTTGGCGATCGTCGGAACGCGTAATCCAACTCCTTACGGTGTTCGTAATGCTGGAGATTTCGCTGCTGGCTTTGTTGATCGCGAGTGGTCGATCATCAGTGGTGGCGCGTACGGAATAGATTCGGCGGCGCATAAAGGCGCACTGATTGCTGAAGGTTCAACTATTGCGGTACTCGCTGCCGGAATAGATGTGGCATACCCAGCCGGAAATGCACGATTGTTTGCAGAAATTTGCGAGAACGGCGCCCTTGTTTCGGAAGTTCTTCCTGGTGCACACGCGATTCCTTCAAGATTTCTCACTCGCAATCGAATAATTGCCGCGCTATCTCAAGCCACCCTTGTGGTGGAAGCAGCATTTAGATCTGGCTCACTTCGAACAGCACGAGATGCGGCAGAGTTGATGCGACCAGTCATGGCGATTCCAGGTCCAATCAGCGCACCAACTTCTGAAGGTTGTCATCGCTTAATCGGAGAGCGCGCTGCTGAGTTAGTTACATCTGTCGCCGATGCGGTGGAGCTAATTTCTACCCTCTAAAACTTGGTTTAGGCAATGATCGCGCTTAGTGAGAGAATAAGCGCATGAGTGATTTCCGTTCGGGCTTCGTTGCCATAGTCGGCCGCCCCAACACTGGAAAATCAACTCTCATCAACGCGCTTGTAGGTAGCAAAATTGCAATCACCTCACCGCATCCCAACACAACGCGCCATGCAATTCGCGGCATCGTAAATCAACCGACATTTCAGGCAGTTCTAGTTGATACACCAGGAATCCATAAGCCAAAGACTTTACTGGGCCATCGCCTAAATGCAGTTGTTGGCGAAAGCCTTGATTCAGTGGATGTGATTTTGATGTGCCTGCCAGCAGATGAGACTTCTGGGGGAGGCGATGTATTTCTTGCTCAAGAAATCGCTAAACACCCACGTGCTAAAAAGTTTGCGCTAGTTACAAAGACGGATCTAATTTCCAAGGAGAAACTCGCACTTCGTTTGGCTGGAATCAACGAGCTTGCTCAGGGATTTACTTGGGATGAAATCGTTCCGGTATCTGCAGCGATTCACTCGCAGATCGATTTGCTTGCCGAACTAATCGGTAAAACCCTGCCAGCAGGACCTGCCTTCTATCCCGAAGATATGAAGAGCGATCAGGATCAACAACAACTTATCTGTGAGCTAATCCGCGAAGCGGCGATGCGCGATGCCCGCGAAGAGCTACCGCATTCGATCATGGTCACAATTGATGAGATGTCAGAGCGCGATGAGAAAGGTTCACGTCCCTTCTTTGATATTCACGCAACTATTCACGTGGAACGCGATTCACAGACCGGGATCATCTTGGGTCACAAGGGAGAGCGGCTAAAAGATATTGGTATGCGCGCTCGTGCCGACATTGAACGCGAACTCAACGCCCGTATTTTCCT
>JAXITH010000063.1:0-5424 GCA_034680185.1 Candidatus Planktophila sp. | reverse complement strand
TGTGTAAGTCTTTGTTGCTGCTGATGCAGATGTTGTTGCAAATGCGCCAAAAGCTAGCGCAGCTGCGGCAACGAGAGCAGCAGAAGCTTTGATCTTCTTGTTCATGTATTGCCTTCCTGTTTTTTCTTGCATGTGTCCCGGGACAGGGAGGCTGAAAGTGTAAAGGGGGCGAGGAAGGTCTATCAACCCGAGGCTGAGCGTGGGAATGTAAAGGTTTGGTTACTTTCGCAAGTCATTTGCAGGGATTTAGGCGATTAATTGCCAGGAACAGCATCTGGGGAGATTACGGCGGCGGCAACCTCTTTCATCGTCAAACGACGATCCATAGCCGCCCGCTGAATCCAAGAAAAGGCCTCAGGTTCAGAGAGATTTAACGCCTGCATCAAAATACCTTTTGCGCGATCAATTAATTTTCGAGTTTCAAGACGTTCGTGAAGATCGGCAACTTCATCTGCAAGTGATCGCATCTGTGTGTGACGGCTAATTGCAATTTCAATAGCCGGAACCAAATCACCGATTGAAAAAGGTTTAACAACGTAGGCCATAACGCCGGCATCACGAGCGCGTTCGACAAGTTCGCGTTGTGAAAATGCAGTAAGCATTAGCACTGGTGCAATATCGATAATTTTCTCTGCAGCTGATATTCCATCTAGCACTGGCATCTTTACATCCAAGATGGCTAGATCGGGCTTATGTAATTGCGCGAGTTCAATTGCTTGCGCACCGTCAGCTGCTTCTGCGACGACTTGATAACCCGCTTCATTTAACATTTCGACTAAGTCCATGCGAATTAACGCTTCATCTTCGGCGACCAGAATGCGAACAGTCTTTTGCTCTGCCGCACCCGCGCGATTTGTAGACATGTGCCTCGAGTCGGATTCGAACCGACACTATGCAGTGTTTGAGACTGCCCTCTCTACCGTTGGAGTACCGAGGCGTTGAGCAAGCGAGTTAAAGCAAATTAACTGTTGTGCTCAGGCCAAATCTTAACGGTAAGCGGGAGCGGCGCCACCCACGGCATCGCCTACGCGGTGAACGCGCATGGCGTTAGTTGAGCCAGGTATTCCGGGAGGTGAACCTGCCACGATCACAACGAGTTCGCCTTCAGTGCAGCGCTTTGATTTGAGCAAGAGCGTATCGGCCTGCATAACCATCTCATCTGTGTGCTTAACCATTGGAGTTAACTCTGGTTCAACGCCCCAATCGAGGGCCATGCGGTTATATGTTCCAACTTCTGGTGTAAATGCCAAGATAGGAATTGGAGAACGCAAACGCGCGGTGCGACGAGCAGAGTCTCCAGATTGCGTGAAAGTTACTAAGTATTTAGCGCCAACAATTGCGCCAACCTCAGTTGCCGCCTTGGTGATTGCGCCGCCCTTTGTCTTTGGCAGAGATTTCATTGGACGAATCATCTCCATGCCACCTTCTTCGGTGAAGGTAATGATGCGCGCCATAGTTTGCACAGCTTCGATTGCGAATTCGCCAACGGAAGTTTCGCCAGAGAGCATCAAGGCATCTGCGCCGTCGAGCACCGCGTTTGCACAGTCTGTTGCTTCTGCACGAGTTGGGCGCGAATTAGTGATCATCGAATCGAGCATTTGAGTAGCAACGATTACCGGCTTGGCTGCTTCGCGAGCTAGCTCGATACAGTGCTTCTGAACAAGCGGAACTTCTTCAATTGGAAGTTCCACGCCGAGATCGCCACGCGCAACCATGATGCCATCGAAGGCATCAACAATTCCCTGCAGATTTGCAACGGCTTGTGGCTTTTCGATCTTTGCAATAACTGGGACGCGAATTCCGACTTCATCCATGATTGCATGAACATCGACAATATCTTCGGCGCTACGTACGAATGATAGCGCGATGAAATCTGCACCGGCATTTAACCCCCAGCGAAGATCTTCTTTATCTTTTTCAGAAAGTGCAGGAACTGATACTGCAACGCCCGGCAAGTTAATTCCTTTGTTGTTGCTAACAGCGCCTGGCTCAATAACTTTAGTGACAACGTCGTTGCCCTTTACTTCGACAACCTCGACGGTAACTTTTCCATCATCAATCAGAATTCGATCGCCTGGCTTACAGTCCCCTGGCAAACCTTTATATGTTGTTCCGACGCGTTCTTTAGTGCCTTCAACTTCATCAGTAGTAATGGTGAAGATATCTCCACGTGAAAGATCATGTGGTCCGGCCTTGAAGCGAGCTAAGCGAATCTTTGGACCTTGTAGATCGACCAAGATTGCAACTGGCTTACCAGCTTCTTTAGCCGCCTCGCGGACGCGATCTAGTCGGTTCTGGTGCTCGTCATATCCACCATGTGAAAGGTTGAGGCGAGCCATATTCATTCCGGCAGCGATGAGCTCACGAACTTTCTCGGGAGATTCAACTGCTGGACCCATTGTGCAAACAATCTTCGCGCGACGCATGTGGCTACCTTATCTAATCAAGTTTGTACTGGACAGTTTCTAAGTTGAGAGTTAGACCATAAGTGAACGAGAGGTTGGCTCAATTGGAGATGGAAGTTGGCTCTCGCCTTCGAGGTACTTATCCACTCCTGCTGCAGCGCTACGACCTTCTGCGATAGCCCAAACAATCAGAGATTGTCCGCGTCCCGCATCCCCAGCTACGAAGATGCCTTCTTCGCTAGTTTGGAAGTTTTCATCACGCTTGATATTGCCGCGCTCATCTAACTCAACGTTGAGTTGGGTTAGAAGTGCAGATTTTTCTGGACCGGTGAATCCCATCGCCAAAAATACAAAGTCGGCTGGAATTTCTTTTTCAGTACCAGGAACTGGTTCGAATTTACCGTTTTCAAACTTTGTTTCAACGATTTTAAGCGCTTTGAGATTGCCATTGCCATCACCGATGAACTCTTCGGTGCTGACTGCAAATACTCGGTTATCTAACTCTTCGTGAGCAGATGAAACACGATAGATCATTGGGTAAGTTGGCCAAGGTTGTGAAGTCGGGCGTTCTTCAGTTGGGCGCGGCATGATCTCTAATTGAGTAACACTTGCTGCGCCTTGACGAATAGAAGTACCAAGGCAATCTGCACCGGTATCTCCCCCGCCAAGAATTACGACATGCTTACCGGCGACATTGATCTCTGGATTAACTACTTCACCAAGAGCTTGCTTATTTCCCCAAGGTAAGAACTCCATCGCTTGGAAAATACCTTTATTTTCGCGTCCCTTAATTGGCAGATCGCGCCATTGCGTGGCGCCCACTGCGAGTACAACTGCATCGTATTTCTTACGAAGATCAGCGCCAGTTAGCTCGCCACCTACATCAACGCCGGGACGGAAACGGGTTCCTTCTTTCTCCATCTGAGTAAGGCGGCGATCGAGAATGTTCTTCTCCATCTTAAATTCTGGAATTCCGTAGCGGAGCAAACCACCGATCTTGTCTGCGCGTTCGTAGACCGCAACCGTGTGACCTGCGCGAGTTAGCTGCTGCGCCGCAGCAAGACCTGCTGGGCCAGAACCAATAACGGCGACAGTCTTGCCAGTTAAACGCTCTGGAGGAAGTGGCTTCACATTGCCTGCGCCAAATGCTTCTTCAATAGTACGAAGTTCAACCTGCTTAATTGTTACGGCATCTGCGTTGATTCCGACGACGCATGCAGTCTCGCATGGCGCTGGGCAGAGGCGACCGGTGAATTCAGGGAAGTTATTTGTCGCATGCAAGCGATCAATGGCTTGATCCTTATCGCCGCGCCACATTAAATCGTTCCACTCGGGGATTAGATTTCCGAGTGGGCAACCTTGATGACAGAAGGGAATACCGCAATCCATGCAACGCCCAGCCTGCTTTTGCAAGTGTTCGATGCTCTGTGGTTCGTAGACTTCATGCCAGTCCTTGATGCGCACATCAACTGGGCGACGCTTCGGAGTTTCGCGCGGCGTGGTTAAAAATCCCTTTGGATCAGCCATTTGCTGCAACCTCCATTACATATTGATCTACCGGTAAACCATCTTTTGTGGCACGTTCAATCGCTGCCAACACTCTTGCATAATCGCGTGGCATAACCAATGAGATGCGATTTAGCGCAGAGTTCCAATCTGCCAGAAGCTCAGCTGCAACTTCTGATCCAGTTTCGGTGAAGAAGTCGGATACCAGCGCCTTGAGCGATTCTTTTTGATCTTCTGGAACAGTCAAGATATCTACGAGTTCGCCATTTACTTGTGCAGGATTTAGATCCAGAACAAATGCGCGACCACCTGACATACCCGCTGCGAAGTTACGACCAGTGCGACCAAGAACTACGACGGTACCGCCAGTCATGTATTCGCAACCGTGATCGCCAATACCTTCAACAACTGCAGTTGCACCAGAGTTGCGAACGCAGAAACGTTCGCCGACGAGTCCGCGGATGTAGATCTGGCCTGAAGTTGATCCGTAACCGATGACGTTTCCGGCGATCACATTTTCATGTGAAGCAAACGTTGCACGCTCATCTGGGCGAACGATCACACGACCGCCAGAAATTCCCTTACCTACATAGTCATTACTATCGCCATACATGCGAATAACAACGCCTTGTGGCAAGAAGGCACCGAGTGATTGACCGGCTGAACCGTGAAGAGTTACATCGATAGTTTCAGCAGGAAGGCCTTCTGCGCCATAACGTCGCGTTACTTCTGCACCCAACATCGTGCCGACGGTGCGGTTTACATTTCGCACTGGAAGATCGATGCGAACGTTCTCGCCCTTTTCAAGTGCAGGCGCTGCAAGTTCGATTAACTTGTTATCGAGCGCTGCTGCTAAACCGTGATCTTGAACTGTTGTGCGATGCAGTGGTGAATCAACATCTGGGCGGACTAGTAGCGGAGCAAGATCTAGACCGCTCGCCTTCCAGTGGTTAACTGCGTCGCGAGTATCGAGATACTCAACGTGGCCAATCGCTTCCTGCATAGTACGGAAACCAAGGCTGGCCAAGATTTCACGAACTTCTTCAGCGATGTATTCGAAGAAAGTTTCTACAAACTCTGGCTTGCCAGTAAAGCGCTTGCGCAGTTCTGGGTTCTGAGTTGCAACGCCAACTGGACAAGTATCCAAGTGACAGACGCGCATCATGACGCAACCAGAAACAACAAGTGGCGCTGTTGCAAAACCATATTCTTCAGCGCCAAGTAGCGCAGCGATTACGACATCGCGACCAGTCTTTAGCTGACCATCTGCTTGAACAACGATGCGATCACGCAAACCATTTAATAGAAGCGTCTGCTGTGTTTCAGCCAAACCGAGTTCCCAAGGAGCTCCCGCATGCTTTAGCGACGTAAGCGGTGATGCACCGGTTCCACCGTCGTGTCCGGAAATCAGAACTACGTCAGCGTGAGCCTTACTTACACCGGCAGCTACGGTACCCACACCAACTTCGGCGACGAGCTTTACGTGGATGCGCGCGTTCTTATTGGCGTTCTT
>JAXITH010000062.1:0-5426 GCA_034680185.1 Candidatus Planktophila sp. | reverse complement strand
ATGTTAAGACCCTTCGCAATCGTGGCTTTACTGTCATGGAGCCAGATGTTGGAAGGCTAACTGGAGATGACATCGGCCCGGGAAGATTTCCCGAAACCGCTGCAATAATCGAGAACTTTGAATCAACCATCGGAGTTAAAAAGGATTTGATAGGAAAGAAAGTTTTAGTAACCGCTGGCGGAACCCGCGAAGCGATTGATCCGGTTAGGTATATCGGAAATCGTTCCAGTGGTCGACAAGGTGCTGCGGTTGCATCATCAGCCATCGCACGGGGCGCCGATGTCACACTCATTTTGGCTAACTCCCAATTATCGGCTGATGAAACAAGAGAACTTGATGGCGTTAAGGTAATTTCAGTTGAAACAGCCCTGGAAATGCATAAACATCTTGAAGTTGAATTCCCAAAAAACGATATTTTGGTAATGAGCGCAGCTGTTGCAGATGCCAGACCTTCGCACGTATCTAGTGGGAAAATAAAGAAGGGCGATCTTCAAAATATTGAGTTAACGCAAAACCCGGATCTCCTAAAGTCCATTGCAACCTTACGTAAGCACCAAATAATCATCGCTTTTGCCGCTGAAACTTCGCTAGATATCGCAATGGCTAAGGCCAAGTTAGAGGCGAAAGGCGCTAATATTCTCTATCTAAACGATGTTTCTGAAGGTGCGATATTCGGTTCTACCGAGACCCAAGGAATAATCATTACGAGCAACGGTGCTCAAATTGAAGTACCCAATTCAAGCAAGGACTCGCTGGCCGATCTTCTCCTCGACCAAGCCCTTATTCAGTTAGGTTAAGCCCATGTCAAAGCGTCTCTTTACCTCCGAATCTGTCACCGAAGGCCATCCAGATAAGATCGCAGATCAAATCTCCGATGCGATCCTCGATTCACTTCTCTCGCAGGATCCTGCTAGCCGCGTTGCAGTTGAAACTCTAATCACCACCGGTCAGGTTCACGTTGCCGGTGAAGTAACAACAAACGGTTATGCCGATGTCATGGGAATCGTTCGCGAAACAGTGATTGGCATTGGCTACGACTCATCAGTAAAAGGTTTCGATGGAAACAGTTGTGGCGTTTCAATCTCTATTGGTCAACAATCACAAGATATCGCTCAAGGCGTAGATGATGCCTATGAAAACCGCGTCGCCTCATCAGTTGATCCGTTAGATCTACAAGGCGCCGGAGATCAAGGGCTGATGTTCGGTTATGCCTGCGATGACACTAAAGAGTTGATGCCACTTCCTATATGGCTAGCCCATGAGCTCGCACAACAGTTATCTAAAGTTCGCAAATCAGGTGCGCTTCCATACCTTCGCCCTGATGGAAAGACGCAAGTAACTATTGAATATGATGGCGACCAGGCCGTTGCGCTCGATACCGTTGTTATCTCTAGCCAGCATGCCGAAGATGTAGATGTTGCTAAGAAGTTAACTCCAGAAATCATCGAGCAAGTAATCGAACCAGTTCTTTCCAAGATCGATCTGCCGCGCAAAGATATGCGCACCCTTATCAACCCAACTGGTCGCTTCGTTATCGGTGGGCCAATGGGCGATGCTGGTCTTACTGGTCGCAAGATCATTGTTGATACATATGGCGGAATGGCTCGTCACGGTGGAGGAGCTTTCTCAGGAAAAGATCCATCAAAGGTGGATCGCTCTGCTGCCTATGCAATGCGTTGGGTAGCAAAGAACGTAGTTGCTGCCGGGCTAGCTCGTCGCTGCGAGGTTCAAGTTGCTTATGCAATCGGAAAAGCACAGCCAGTTGGAGTCTTCGTTGAAACTTTTGGAACTGAAACAGTTCCAGTACAGAAGATTCAAGATGCAGTAACTTCGGTCTTCGATCTTCGCCCAGCGGCGATTATCCGTGACCTAAATCTATTGCGTCCGATTTACTCACAAACTGCTGCCTATGGCCACTTTGGTCGCGAGCTTCCTAACTTCACTTGGGAATCGACTTCGCGAGTAGATGCTCTTCGCGCAGCTGTTAACTAATAGGAGCTAACGCCGTGTCTACGGCACGTCCACTTCGCTTGAAAAGGCAAGAAGTTGCGCGCCTAGATTCACAGAGTGCGATCGTTGATCCATATGTAAAGGTCTGGGTAGATAACTCGGTTAGCCATCTTGATGGGGTATATGACTATTTAGTTCCCGAACGTTTAAGCGAAGAAGTAAAAGTTGGTATACGTATAGGCGTGCCCTTTGCTGGTCGTGACGTTGAAGCCTTGGTTATCGAACGAAGTGATAAGTCCGAAGTAACCAACCTTAAATTCATTAGCTCGGTTATATCCGAGCAAGTGGTTGCCACCCCAACGCTTATTGGTTTAATCGATCAGATTTCGAAGCACTGGATCTGCCACCCATATGACCTAATTCGATCAGCTGTTCCCGTTCGGGTCGCAAGCGTTGATAAAAACTTCGTCTCCGAAAGTTGTTCAGCTTCTCTTAACTCAAAAGGATCGGCAAGTACAACTTATCTACAGCTACCACCGCATGAAGACTCTTTAAAGAAACTCTCTGAGTTCGCTTTAAAAGAATCGATAAATGGTTCGGTTTTGGTGGTTCTTCCAGAAGAACGAGAACTTACCCAGTTAGGGGAGCTGCTTGAAGGTAAGGCGGTCGTGCTGTCTTCGTCTCTATCCCGTACCGAGAGATATGCAAATTACCTCGAAGCCATAACCAAGCCGAACTCAATCACCATTGGCACGCGGAACGCAATATTTGCAACACCTCGAGATCTACGCACTTTGATTATCTATCGCGAGAACTCTCAATCGCATTTTGAACCAAGACACCCAGGCTGGAATGTTCGAGATATTGCGCTGATGCGCGGGGAGAAAGAACGGTTAAATCTTTATTTCGTTGGTTATTCACCATCTCTTGTCATTGCTAATCTTCTGGAAAGTGGAGAGATTAAATTAATTGGCAAGAAAACCAGGCTGAAAGTTCAACCATATGCGCCACGCGCTGCCGAATTATTGCCAGAGCGAATTTTTACTCCTATTCGTAACGCTTTAAAGAACGGACCAGTTCTATTCTTAGTCCCGAAAAAGGGATATGCCAGCGCCTTGATGTGTCAGAAATGTAAGAACCTGGCTACTTGTTCTTGCGGTGGCAAGTTGTCAAGAAGAGGTCAAAGTTCTCCACCGGAATGCGTTCATTGCGCCAAAACTTTCCCAACTTGGAGTTGCCAGTGGTGCAGTCAAGATAAGTTGGTTCTGCTTGGGCGTGGTGCAATACGTCATGGCGAAGAAATCGGACGAGCCTTCCCTGGATATTCGGTAGTTAATTCTGATGCTGATCACTTTGTTCCAGAGATTACTGAGCCAAAGTCACTTGTAATCGCAACTTCTGGAATGGCTCCACGTTTTGTTGGAGGCTACAGCGCTGTTGTATTACTAGAAGGAGCCTCGTTCTTCTCATATGCCGATTTGCGCGGTCAGGAACGCTCAAGAGAATCATTCTTCGAAGCAGCCAGTTACGTAAAGGATGGGAGAGAGATCCTGGTTTCAATAGATCCAAGCCATCCGATAATCGCCGCGCTATCTACTTGGAACCCGGCCCACATGTACAAACGAGAGTTAAGCGAATTAGATTCACTAAACCTTCCACCTTTCTCAAGAGCTGTAACTCTTGATGTTGATGTAAAGGAGGCGAGTTCTATCGCTGAAGGTTTGAAGAAAGCGCTACTTGATCTGCGTATTCCGGCATCAACAAAGATCCTTGGACCTTCAATTCGAAGCGTTTCTACAGCGCGAATACTATTAACGGCAAACCTTTCAGAATTCGCTAAATTAACGGTCTTTCTTGGTGAGTATGTAAAGCATCGGGCTGTTACAAAGAAGGATCCGATTCAGTTACGTATTGATCCTTACTCACTTTCGTAGTTATTACGGGGTCTGAGATAGACTTTAGACATGTCAATTCAACCGATTCGACTCTTTGGAGATCCCGTGCTGACAACGCCGGCATCCCCGGTCATCGATTTCGATAAAGAGTTGCGCACGCTAGTTAAAGATCTTACTGACACGATGTTGGAGGCTCCAGGCGCTGGACTTGCCGCGCCCCAAATTGGTGTTCCATTGCGAGTGTTTGTTTGGGATATTGATGAAGCAATCGGACATTTGATTAATCCAACTCTTGATCTAAGCGAAGAAATGCAAGATGGTGAAGAAGGTTGCCTATCTTTTCCAGCCCTTAGCTATGAAACTCCACGTGCCTTTCGAGCCGTTGCCAAAGGTTTTAACATGTACGGTGAACCGATAACGGTTGAAGGAACCGAACTTCTGGCGCGCTGCTTGCAGCATGAATCGGATCATCTCGACGGAATAGTCTTTATTGACCGACTATCAACAGAAGATCGAAAACTTGCTATGAAGGAGATTCGCGAATCAGAGTGGTTCGGAACCGCTTCAAGTTCTGGCTCTGACCCGATCGTTAAAATTTCTCCTCACAATATGTTCGGTAAGAGTATTTAGTGCAGATTGCAGTGGCGGCGACGCCTGAAGTAGCGATCCCGACCCTAGAACTTCTTCTTAAAAGCGGACATCATCTTTCGGCTGTTATCACTCAGCCTGATCGTCCTGCTGGTCGAGGGCTAACGCTAAAGGAGTCAGCGGTAGCCACTTGGGCGGTTCAGAATAAAATTGCGTTGTATAAACCAGAATCACAGGAAGAGCTGGCGCAGATTGCTGGTCGATTCGATCTGATAATCACCATTGGCTACGGCATGATAATTAGAGAAGAGATTCTCGAACTACCTAAGCACGGATTTATTAACTTACATTTCTCTCTTTTACCTAGATGGCGTGGTGCTGCGCCAGTTCAGCGCGCTATCGAGTCGGGAGATTCCAATACTGGCGTAACCGTCTTTAAGTTGGATAAGGGTATGGACACTGGTCCAATCTTTCGACAGTTAAGCGCTGAGATTAAGTCGGATGCAACGAGTGCCAGTTTGTTGAAAGAACTGGCCGCTCTTGGAGCGCCTGCGGTTCTTGAAACTATTTCAGCAATTGATCGAGGCGATGTTCCCAAAGTTCAGGAAGTTGCGGGAGCTACGCGGGCCGAGAAATTAACTAGAGATGAAGGTCGGATTGATTGGTCTTTGCCGGCAGATGCTATTTATCGAAAGATTAGAGCTTTCTTTCCGAGCCCCGGTTCATGGACAACTTTTCGAGAACCCGTCATTCGAATCGAGCGCGTAGCTCTTGGACCGGACACAACAGGTGAACCAGGTGAGATAAGCGTTGTTGAGAAAGCGTTAATTGTTGCCTGCGGACAAGGCTCACTCAAAGTCATTGACTTAAAGGCGGCAGGGAAGTCGACGATGGCCGCATCTGCTTGGCTTAATGGTGCGCAACCTAAGTCTGGTGAGCGTTTTCAGTGAAAAGTAACTTTAAATCGCCAAAGCCTGACGCGGTACGACTTCT
>JAXITH010000061.1:0-5450 GCA_034680185.1 Candidatus Planktophila sp. | reverse complement strand
CTGCTTTCGTAAAACCTTCATAGCTTCTCTAGTAATCAAGAATGCACTGGTTAGATTTATATCTAGCCCACGCTTCCACTTATCGACTTCTAGATCTTCTAGGAGATCAGATACGCCGATTCCGGCGTTGATTACAACTCCGTCTAAGCCGCCGAAATGGCGAATAGTTTTAGAAAGTGTTGCTTTCACATCTTCTTCTTTCGATTGATCCCCAAGAATCAATAGCGGAGGATTGCTTTTATTTGCGGCAAACTCGGCTTCAACTTGGTTAAGTCCGTCAGCTTCAATATCCGCTAGTGCAACATGTGCGCCTAACTTTCCAAGTTCGATTGCAATTCCGCGCCCGATTCCAGAACCCGCACCGGTGACGATGAAGATATTTCCATCGAACTTTGCTGGAGCTGGTTTCGATTTCAATTTGAAGAGTTCGAGTGGCCAGTAATCAAAGCCAAATATTTCTGATGACGGAAGTGCTCGGCCTTGCCCGAAAACATCGCGAACTCTGGCGGCAACGCCATGTGTGTGAGTTGCGATATCAGCGAGCATCGCTGCCTCTTTGAGAGTGCTTCCACCAGTAATCGCACCGACCCCAGGAACTAAAACAACCTTTGGATCATCACCGTGGCTGCTGTAACCAGCCGGAAGAAGGGATTCATTTGCTTCAAAATAGGCCTGATGATCTGCACGGTATTTATCGATACCCGTCTCAACATCGCCAACAGAAACCGCAGCAGACTTGGGGCGAATTCGCAGCATGTGATCAGCACTGGCCACGCCAGCATCGAGCACTTCTTGCAGATCTTCACGTGCGGCAATAGGAGCCAAGCGAGTATCGACGCGCAGAACCTGTTTCTTGCCAATCTTTCCGCGGAGCGCGAGAAGAAGTTCTTTTAACTCTTCATCAGGAAGATCGTTATGTTGGAAGTTCGCCGCTGGACGTTTGTTGAGTGAATCCAAGTAGTCGTTGGCTTTCTTAACAGCGACCTGTGTCTTGTCATAACACTTATTTGTATCTTCATCCCAGACAACTAATCCGTGATGCGCGAGCACAACGCCTTCATAGTCGCCTAAAGCGCCAACTGATTTAGAGAGTTGGAATCCTGGTCGAATCCAATCAACATATGCAAAGCGATCCCCCAAAGCTTCCTTTACGGCTTCTTCGCCTTTGGGGTGGTTGGTAAGTGCGCAAATCGCATCTGAATGTACGTGATCAATATGCTTAGCAGGCAAGAAGGCGTGAAGCAGAGTTTCGATTGATGGACGTCGTGAAGTCGGATCTACTAAAGCACGGGTTACGTAATCCACCATTAAGTCATCGCTCATCTCTGAGAAATCTTGCAGCGCAAGAAGTTCATCGAGATATAAACCTGGATAGTCGCGGTCGATCGCATATTGCATATCAGCGCCAGATCCCTTTACCCATAAGACTTTCTTTAAACGTCCGAGGTGATCTTTGATCTCGCCCTTTGATGAAGTGTTGCCACCACCAAATACAACTAGAGATTGGTCTGCACCGAGTTTCTGTGAACGGACAACTAACTCTTCTAGTGGCTTGTACTCGCTCATAGGGTTTGTCCTTTCGCAATTTCGTATGACTTTAATTCGGTTATAACTGCACTTATGTACTGCGCCGGAGTAACGTCAAATGCTGGGTTAAAGGTTTTAGCGCCGATAGGTGCCACCTGTAGGCCTTTAAAGTGAGTTAACTCTTCATCGCCACGAATTTCGATGTGTATCTCTTTGCCAGTAGCAATACTGCGATCCACCGTTGATTCAGGTGCAACAACTAGAAATGGAATTCCAGCCGCATGACAGGCCAGTGCGACGCTAAGTGAACCGATCTTGTTTGCAGAATCACCATTCTTTGCAATGCGATCAGCGCCAATCAGCGCAGCATCAATTCGACCGCTGAGGATTGCCATCGCTGCCGCCCCATCTGGCTCAATTCGATAAGGAATCTCTGATTTCATCAACTCCCAAGCAGTGAGTCTGGAGCCTTGAAGAAGTGGACGAGTTTCGTCAGCAAAAACTTCCTTCACATAACCTCGCTTGTGCATCTCTTTAATGACGCCGAGGGCGGTTCCTGTACCTGTTGTCGCCAAAGAGCCGGTATTGCAGTGGGTAAGAAGTGTTAAAGGTTTAGCGCCCAATTTATTAATTAACCAATCTGCGCCGATATTTCCCATATCAGTGCTTGATTGTTTATCTTCGCTAGCTAATTCTTGCGCCGCTGCCATAACTGCATCACGTCCACTTGCTACATGCTTTCTAATCTTCTCGACGGCCCAGGCAAGATTTACCGCGGTTGGGCGGGCATCACGTAGCGCATCAATGTTTTTCTCAAGCTGATCCGCGGACAAACCATTGCGTTCCGCTTCATCCATTGCAAGGACAACTCCATAAGCACCTGTGACGCCAAGCGCAGGAGCACCGCGAACTACAAGTCTCTGAATAGCGACGATCAATTCGGCAATCGAATCGTAGGCGATGTAATTCTCGGCAACTGGTAGAGCAGTTTGGTCGAGCAAAATTATTTTATTTTCTTTCCACTCAATTGCCATGAAAGGTGTTGACATTCGCGCCTGGCTCCTCAATAGTTGTCCTACAACTTCAGGACTCACAATACGCTAGGAGGTGGATATGTCAATACTTTTTAAGAAGGAGATATCTCGCACCTCAGGCGCTCCGCTCGGCGATCAAGTAAAGACGCATATCCGCTCCAGAATTCTTAACCACGAGTGGGAAGCCGGGGCAAAGATTCCCGGAGAATTTGAATTAGCTTCTCAATATGGAGTTGCGCGAGTAACCATTAGAACTGCGCTGCGCTCATTAGAGGCGCAAGGCTTAATTGATATCCGCCATGGATCAGGTGCATATGTTGCTGATTTTGGCGGAACAGTTCGTGCGGGGCTGCAAGAACTTAAATCGATCACGCAAACAATTAAAGAACTCGGTTACAAGGCAGGCATGGTTACTAGAACTAGCCAAATGAGACCAGCAACCAAACTAGAGTCTAAAGATCTCCTCCTTTCCACTGGAACAGAAGTACTTCACATTGAACGCGCTATCACCGCCGATGGTGAAGTCGTTGCTTTTTCATATGACACTTTCGCTGTTGAAGGCCTTTCCGCTGCCGCAATAAAGAAAATCTCAACCGGTTCTGTCTTTGCTGGACTCGACGCTGTAGATAAACAACCAGTGCGAGCCCGAGCAGAGATTCATGCGATTAGCTCAAAAGAGATTGGTTGGGGTGTGGGAAAGCCAAGAAGCGGGCTATACCTTCAACTTAAACAAGTGCATTACTTGCGCGATGGAAAGCCTATTGCTACTGGAGACACTTACTTCGTCGAAGGAAAATTCCAGTTCATTATCCACAGAACAGTTTGAATGAACTGTTCTATAGGCCCAGAACAGTCTAAGCGTAAGAATCCCAATCGCCACCGCTAAGGATTCCACCATCTATAACAATTGATTGACCTGTTATATATGAAGAAGCATCAGTTGCTAGAAATATCACTGATCCGATTATCTCGTCAGGGTTTGAGAGACGGCCAATTGGCGTAGTTTCATCAAACCATTTAGTGCGGTGAGGTTCGCCCCATAGCGGCTTAGTGAAATCAGTTTTGATAACAGAAGGCTCGATGCAGTTGACTCGAATTTTATCTTTTGCCCATTCACGAGCAGTACTACGGGTTATTGAGCTAACCGCCGCTTTGGTTGCTGCATATACGGAGATCGTATTAAAGCTATAGCGAGCACTCAGAGAGCTCATATTTACAATGACTCCGCCGCCGGCTGCCTTCATGATCGGATGTGCCGCCTGCGAAATAAAGTAGATCGCTTTCATATTAACTGAAACTATGGCGTTGAAATCTTCTTCGGTCACTTCAGTTATAGGTTTGCGACGATTTATTCCCGCAGTATTGATAACGATATCTAGGCCGCCCATAAGCGCATTTGCCTCATTGACCACGTTCGCACATTGATCAGGGCTAGATAAGTCAGCGCTAATTGAGAAGGCTTTGCCTGATTCATCAGAGATGGATTCGCGGACTTCATCGAGACGTTCTTGATTTAGATCCTGGATAGTTACATCAGCGCCACGTTCGGCAAAAGCTTTAGCAATCAACGCACCTAACGTTCCGGCGCCGCCAGTAATGAGAACGCGCTTCTGCTTAAGATCGAATAATGGATCAAACATTTGCTACCCCTGTAACTTCCAAATAAGTAACGCTCTCCGGCGCTAAAGTTTGTGGCTTTAAATCTATTCCAGAGAATTTCACTTCCTGCTCAATAGTACTGAAATTGACCAGAATAACCTTTATTTTTTGCCCTGAAGTAACGATCAGGCAATCTACTAACTCTGGAAGATTTGAAGCGGTTGGTCTGGCATGAGTAAATCCATTGAGATGCTTGAACAAGCGCCATACTGGAAATTCTTCACCGGCTTTACTTGCAAAGTTAAGTGGATCTTTACTTCCCGTAGATAGCTCGCGTATTCCGCGCCATCCCAGAGTTTCGAAGTAAGTCACCGCAGAAATTGACTCAGACTCTGTAATTGAGCGAATAGACATAGCAGTCCAACCTTCAGCAAACCAAGTGCGTTGGCGGGCATCGACCGACGATGGCAGAGGTGTATTACTGACATCTTTATCGGGCTGAGTTGCATTTGGGTTGTACCTAGGACGTAGCGTTATTGGTCCGATATTTAACTTTTTGCTCTTAGCAATTCGACGCGCGTTATTGGCGATTGTTTTCTGGGTAGTGGTATTTTGAATGAGAGTTCGATCATCAAATGAGTGCACTTGAGGGTTAATTGAGAAGCTAACTTGATCAACGAAATCCACTGCGCTCTGATTGCGGTTGAGTTCGGTGAAGTACAGATCTGTGCCACCAATGATTTTCGACTTATCCCCTAGTAGTTCTTCTGCAGATTGAATAAAACCAAGTGGCGCTGTTTTGTCACTTGCCGAGAAGATATAGAAGGAACGAATCTGATCTTTTAATTCAAAGATTTGCTGAAGTATTGCTTTAAGTTGCTGCGGGCTATCAGCAGAGATCGCAAGATCCAGATCGATCTTTAGCTGCCGAGTTATTAGTAGGGCCTTCTCTACCGTAGAGCGAATCTGAGAATCGCCGTTCAGCGATAGGCGAAGGTGTTTGATCGCAAGATCTTCGAACCCCACGTACTCGCTGGCTATTAAGTGAGCAGGGTCTTCACTTAAACCTAAGCCAATTTTTGGAAGTTCAATCTCTTTTGTGCCAACTGTAATAACGGCGCTTTCATCCTTTGAAATTGAAGTTGCGTGCTCGCCAGAAATAGAGATAGTTATCTTTTGGCTAAGCACCTCCCCCGGAGAAACTTGCGCAGGAAAAGGTAGAGAAATTGGTGTGCAGTAAGTCTTATATGAGGCATCACTCCAGTTACGGTGATCTTCGCTTTCAAATGT
>JAXITH010000060.1:0-5468 GCA_034680185.1 Candidatus Planktophila sp. | reverse complement strand
TACCTCAGCGAGGACGTCTCAACTAAAGAGGCTTATGTAGTTCCTGCTATTGGCGAAAAGAAGTTCACTGTCGCGGCGATTGATCTCGGAATCAAAGGCGCAACACCACGCGCTCTTGCCCAACGTGGAGTAGAAGTCCATGTCTTGCCTTATAACGTCACGTTAGAGCAAATTATGGCGCTAACTCCTGATGGAGTATTTCTCTCGAATGGTCCCGGAGATCCTGCGACCATGAACGAAGCTGTTGATTTGGTTCGAAACATTTTGCTGGAACAAATTCCGATCTTTGGCATCTGCTTCGGTCACCAGATTCTTGGAAGAGCACTTGGATTTGAAACTTATAAGTTGCAATTTGGTCACCGAGGTATCAATCAACCGGTTCTTGATAAGCGAACTGGCAAAGTTGAAATTACTGCTCACAACCATGGCTTTGCGATTAAAGCCCCAACTGAAGGTACATTCAATACAGTATTTGGAGCTGGTGAAGTGACACATGTTGGTCTTAACGATGGCGTCGTAGAAGGTTTGCAGTTGCTCGAACGCGGCGCATTTAGCGTTCAGTACCATCCGGAAGCTGCAGCAGGACCCCACGATGCCGCTTACTTATTCGATAGATTCATCGATTTAATGGTGCAATATCCAAGAGCGAAGGTAGGAATCTAATGCCTCGCGATAATTCGATTAAAAGTGTTCTTGTAATTGGTTCAGGACCAATTGTTATCGGCCAAGCCTGTGAGTTTGACTATTCTGGTACCCAAGCTTGTCGAGTCTTGCGCGCAGAAGGAATTCGCGTCGTTCTCGTAAATTCAAATCCCGCAACAATCATGACTGACCCTGAGTTTGCAGATGCCACATACATAGAGCCAATCACTCCTGAATTCATTGAAAAGATCATCGCTAAGGAGCGCCCGGACGCAGTTTTAGCAACGCTTGGTGGTCAGACTGCGCTTAACGCCGCGATTGGTCTACATAAAGCGGGAACCCTGCAACGTTACGGAGCTCAGTTAATCGGTGCCGATGTCGATGCAATTGAACGTGGTGAAAATCGCGAGATCTTCCGTTCCATTGTTGAGAAAATTGGGGGAGAGTCGGCTAAGTCGATTGTCTGCCACACCATGGAAGAAGTTATTGCGGGAGCCTCGATTCTTAATTATCCAGTGGTCGTACGTCCTTCCTTCACAATGGGCGGACTTGGTTCTGGAATCGCTTTCGATGAAGAGAATTTAAGACAGATTGCTGGGGCTGGGTTACGTCACAGCCCAACATCCGAGGTGCTTCTTGAAGAATCCATATTGGGTTGGAAAGAGTATGAACTTGAAGTAATGCGCGATCACTTAGATAACGTAGTTATCGTTTGCAGCATTGAAAATATCGATCCGATGGGCGTTCATACGGGAGATTCAATAACTGTTGCTCCGGCTTTAACTCTTACAGATGTGGAATTCCAGAAACTACGTAATCTCTCGATCGACATCATTCGTGAAGTTGGTGTGGCAACAGGTGGATGCAATATTCAATTCGCCGTCAATCCAGATAATGGTCGAATTATTGTTATTGAAATGAACCCGCGTGTTTCTCGTTCCAGCGCGCTTGCTTCAAAGGCAACTGGATTTCCGATCGCGAAGATTGCGACAAAGTTGGCGATTGGCTACACACTTGATGAGATCAAGAACGACATAACACAGGTGACTCCAGCCTCGTTTGAACCAACCCTTGATTACATAGTCGTTAAAGCGCCTCGTTTTGCTTTCGAAAAGTTTGCTGATGCGGACCCGCGTCTTACAACCACCATGAAGAGCGTTGGCGAAGCGATGGCTATTGGACGCTCGTTCCCAGAAGCTCTGATGAAAGCGCTACGTTCGCTGGAAAGAAAAGAAGCGATCTTTACCTTCCCGAGTGATACCTCGAAAATCGATCTTCCTCACTTGCTTAAAGCAATGACAATCCCTACCGAATACCGTTTGCAACAGGTTCAGCAAGCGCTTTGGGCGGGCGCAACTATGGAAGAAGTTTTTGCTGCGACGAAGATCGATCGCTGGTTTTTGCACCAATTGGAAATCATCAATGATCGAGCTCGTGAAATTGCACAGCCTGGTGAAATAAATGAAGAGTTCCTGCGTAGCGCAAAAGAGATGGGATTTTCTGATCAACAAATTGCGACCTTGCGTGGAACAACGGATGAAGATATTCGCAAGGCGCGCCATCACCTCGGAGTCAGACCGGTATATAAAACCGTCGATACTTGCGCCGCAGAATTTGAAGCCTTTACCCCCTATCACTATTCAAGTTATGAAGAAGAGACCGAGGTTCGTTCTCGAACTAAACCTGCGGTAATTATCTTGGGCAGTGGCCCCAATCGCATTGGCCAAGGAATTGAATTCGATTATTCATGTGTACATGCCTCATTTACCTTGCGTGAGGCCGGTTATGAAACAGTAATGATCAACTGCAATCCCGAAACTGTTTCAACCGATTACGACACATCGGATCGACTCTATTTCGAACCTTTAACTCTTGAAGATGTCCTAGAAGTAGTTCATGCCGAAACTCTGGCTGGCCCCGTACTGGGGGTCATAACTCAATTGGGTGGACAGACTCCGCTTGGTTTAGCCGCAGGCTTAAAGGCGGCTGGTGTAAATATTCTCGGTACTTCTCCAGATGCCATTAATCTTGCTGAAGAGCGCGGCGCGTTCGGTCAGGTACTTGCCGAACAGTCACTTCGCGCACCTGAGTTCGGTATGGCTGCTTCACAAATGGAAGCGCAAGAGATTGCAACGCGTATCGGCTATCCAGTCCTAGTTCGCCCCTCATTCGTTCTCGGTGGTCGCGGCATGGAAATTGTTTATGACGATGCCGCGCTTGCCGGCTTTATCTCAAGAGCCACAGATATAACTCCAGATCATCCGGTGCTTGTAGATCGTTTCCTTGATAGCGCTATTGAACTTGATGTTGACGCGCTATTTGATGGCGATGAACTCTTCCTTGGTGGAATCATGGAACATATCGAAGAAGCTGGTATCCACTCGGGCGATAGCGCATGCGTTCTCCCTGCTATGACGATCACACCTTCGCAACAGAAGGCGATTCGCGAAGCAACGCTAAAGATTGCGCAAGGCGTTGGCGTTCTTGGATTAATCAACATTCAATTCGCTATGGCCGACGATGTTCTTTACGTACTTGAGGCCAATCCACGCGCTTCGCGAACCGTTCCATTTGTTAGCAAGGCAACAGGTGTACCGCTTGCTAAAGCTGCGGCGCGAATTTCTATGGGAACAAAGATTTCCGAGCTTCGCACCGAAGGGCTCTTGCCTCACGAGGGCGATGGAGTTGCTAAAGGCATTTCGGTCAAAGAAGCTGTGCTTCCATGGAATCGCTTCCGAAGAACAGATGGTCGCGGCGTTGATGCTGTACTAGGCCCTGAAATGAGATCGACGGGCGAAGTTATGGGTATCGCCGAAACTTTTGGGGAAAGTTATGCCAAGAGTCAGATCTCTTCATTTGGTCCGCTTCCAAAATCTGGAACAGTCTTTATCTCATTAGCTGATAAAGATAAGAGCGCGGGTCTTGCACCAGCACGCGCTTTCGTACAGTTGGGATTTAAGTTGATCGCAACCGGCGGAACCGCAGATTTCCTCGCGACTAACAACATCTTGGCGCAGAAGATTCGCAAAAACTCAGAAGGAACTGGTCCGCTAGGGGAACGTACGATCGTAGAGCTTTTAAATAGCGGAGAAGTTGATCTAGTTATTAATACCCCTGTAGGTCGAGGCACTCGTGCTGACGGATGGGCTATTAGAACCGCAGCGGTTCAACGCTCAATTCCATGCATAACGACTACCGCAGGATTTAGCGCGGCAGTTGAAGGAATCAAGGCGCTACAACGTGGTGATCTTGGAGTTCTACCAATTCAAGAATGGCTGAAGAGATAATGTCGACTATTAACCGCGGAGCAGAACACATGCTCGCAACCGTTCTTGGAAATAAGCGCGTAGGTCAATATCACCAAATCCTTCTAGGCATCGGAGATATGGTCAAAGCCTGTAAACCAGGAAACTTTGTTGCCATAAAAGTTGGTGGAGACACTTCGCGCATGGTTCTTCGTCGCGCTTTCGCGATTTCTCGGACTGCTGAAAGCGCAGCCTTTGGTGGGACTATGGAGTTAATCGTTGCTCCTCACGGAAACGGTTCGCAATGGCTTTGCGCGCAAGCCGAGGGTGCAGAGATAGATATCGTCGCACCGCTAGGAACAGCTTTCGGTATTCCAACGGCACCTGTAAACGCACTTTTAGTTGGCGGGGGATACGGATCAGCGCCGCTATTTGGTTTAGCTGAAGTTCTAAAAGCGCGCGGATGCAAGGTTGATATGTTGTTGGGTGCATCCACGGGCGGAAAAATTTATGCACCTATGGAAGGTAAACGTTCTGTAAATTCTTTAAAGATTTACACCGAAGATGGAACGATGGGCGAGACCGGCCGAGTAACGGAACCGATAGTTGGGTTAATCAAATCTGGCAGCGTTGATGTTATCTACTCATGCGGTCCAATGGGAATGCTTTCTGCAATTTCGAATTTGACCCAAGGCACCGATGTCGTTCACCAATGCGCAGTTGAAGAAGCGATGGCTTGCGGAATTGGTATATGCATGACCTGTGTTCTGCCAGTCAAAGAAGAAGATGGCAGCATTGCAATGAAGCGCTCATGCATTGATGGCCCCGTTATGGATGGCGCAAACGTTCAGTGGCATCTTGTTGGTCAGGTGCCAGAGGTGCAGCTATGAGTTCGGTAAATGCGGAGAGCTTTGATTTTTCAACGACTTTAGGAAATGCATTTTTCGCCACGCCTATTTTCACGGCTAGTGGATGCGCTAGTTCTGGAAAAGAGTTGGCGCAGTTCTTTCCGCTGCGAGATATCGGAGCAGTCGTAACAAAATCCGTTATGAATAAACCGCGCCATGGTCGCCCAACGCCGCGCATGGCGGAGACTCCATCGGGGATGCTCAACTCCATTGGTCTGCAGGGCCCGGGTATCGATGCTTTCTTGGCGAAAGATGTCCCATGGCTGGTTGAGGAAAAGGCTCGCGTAGTCGTTTCAATAGCTGGTGAAACCGTTGAAGAGTATGCAACTTTGGCTCGTAAAGTTAGATCTGTTTCGGGCATCAGTGCACTAGAAGTCAATATTTCTTGCCCCAACGTAGAAAACCGCGGGCTAGTATTTGCCTGCGATCCCGATGCCTCTCGCCGCGTTATTGATGGTGTTCGCAGAATTATTGGAGGAGATCTTCCGATAATTGCCAAACTTTCACCTGATGTTACTGATCTTCCTTCGATCGCAGCTGGCGTAATCGAGTCTGGAGCCGATGCTCTCGCTCTCATCAACACCGTTCTTGGAATGGTTATTAATGTGGACACGATGCGTCCGCATTTAGGTGGAAAGACTGGCGGCTTGTCGGGACCTGCAATCCGCCCAGT
>JAXITH010000059.1:0-5501 GCA_034680185.1 Candidatus Planktophila sp. | reverse complement strand
GCATCTATTGCGCGTTGCGTACGGGCGCATACTCGCGCACTTACCTGTGATTACCCATTACAACCCTCGGCGTGTCGCAGATATTCCCCGCATAAATAAGTTCTGACCAGTCTTTATTAGGTGTTTTCGACGGCCTCAATCGCTTTTCCTATGGCGATATTCGCGCTGCTTCTATCGCTTTTCCTATGGCGATATTCGCGCTGCTTCTATCGCTTTTGCCAGAGATGCCCCCACCCGCGCGTGTATCGCAGTGCCGCTCTCCACATAAACCTCGCTAATGATTTCTCCAGTTTCGTGAATAGCGTTGACCAGATCACCTCGGTTATACGGAATGACCGTCTCTATCTCTACATTTGGTTGTGGCAACGATTTTTCAATCGCGTGAACCAAGCCTTCGATACCGAAACCCGTGCGTGCCGAGAATGCATAACTGTTCTTCTCTTTGCGAAGAATCTCCATGACGACATCGGGGTTGGCTGAATCCACTTTATTGATGGCGATTATTTCTGGGATATCTCCCCCGCCAATATCGGTAATAACTTCGCGAACTGCTCTAATTTGTTCAAATGGATCCGGATGTGAGCCATCAACGACGTGAACAATTAGGTCTGCTCCAGACACTTCTTCAAGGGTCGACTTAAATGCATCGACTAGCTGGTGCGGCAAATGTCTTACGAATCCAACAGTGTCTGAGAGCGTGTAAGTGCGACCATCGGCGGTGTGCGATTTTCGCACCGTTGGATCAAGGGTTGCAAAGAGCGCATTTTCAACCAGCACGCCAGCATCGGTAAGGCGATTTAGAAGTGATGACTTTCCCGCGTTGGTGTATCCGGCAATTGCAACCGAGGGGATATTAAAGCGCTTGCGTTCTTGGCGCTTGGTATCACGCGAAACTTTCATCTCGGCTATCTCACGGCGCAACTTGGCCATCTTGTCGCGAATGCGGCGACGATCGGTTTCAATTTTAGTTTCGCCCGGTCCACGACCACCAATTCCTGCACCACCTGCGGCACGTCCACCGACTTGGCGCGAAAGTGAATCACCCCAACCACGTAATCGTGGAAGTAAGTAAGCAATCTGTGCCAGTTCTACTTGCGCTTTACCCTCTTTGCTTTTAGCGTGCTGCGCAAAAATATCGAGAATCAAAGCGGTGCGGTCTACAACTTTCACTTTTAACTTATCTTCAAGTTGGCGAAGCTGCGAAGGTGAAAGTTCGCCATCACAAATAACAGTATCTGCACCACTTGATGCCACGATCTGACGCAGTTCAACCACTTTTCCAGATCCGATATACGTTGCTGGATCCGGCTTATCGCGACGTTGAATCAATCCATCAAGTACTTCAGATCCCGCTGTTTCGGCGAGAGCTTTCAATTCAGCCAGTGAGTTCTCGGCCATCTCGGCGCTGCCTTCAGTCCAAACTCCAACTAGGACAACGCGTTCTAATTGAAGTTGGCGATATTCGGCATCAGAAATATCTTGGAGTTCGGTAGAGAAACCCTTTACGCGACGAAGCGCGTGGCGATCGCTGAGCTCTTGTTGCGGTTCAGGGTTGTATTCACTTTCATCGGCATCAAAATCTGCCGCAACTCGGGCGCTTTCGCGTAAGAGTTCTTCAAATAAGTCATTATTGCGAGGTAGGTCGTTACTCATGCATCCTGCAAGTAATCAGTTATATCAATATCTTTGATTAACACTGCTGGCCCCGTGAGCGTTGCATTTGAGTGCGGATCGATATCGACCACTAAACGTCCTCCAGGTGGATAGATCACCCATCGCGCCGGAAGAGCGCTTTTACTCTGAATGGTGGCTGCTAAAGCCACGGCGCATGTTCCTGTTCCGCAAGAGCGAGTCTCGCCACTTCCGCGTTCATGAACTCGCATTTTGATCTCTTTGTTATCTGTTATCTCAACAAACTCAACGTTTACACCTTCAGGGTAACTATCGCGTGGGCGAACGATCGGTGCATCGGCAAGCGAACCAACATCTTCAATCTTTTCAACAAAGACAACGGCATGTGGATTACCAACGCTGATATGAAAGCCGTTCCAAATTTTGCCTTCAACTGATGCCGTGATCTCTTCACCTTCGTCAATAACTTTTCCCATATTTACTGAAATGTCATCCTTGGCCGGAACACGTAAGTGTTTGACTCCATCGCGAGTATTGATAGCGAAGATGCCTTCCGGTTGATGTCCTTTTTCGACTAAGTAACGCGCCATAACGCGGATTCCATTGCCACACATTTCAGCAAGCGATCCATCGGCATTGCGGTAATCCATAAACCATTTACCATCGCGCTTAGAAATCTTGATTAGTCCGTCAGCGCCAATGCCTGATAGGCGATTGCACATCGCAGCGGTTTGGGCAGTGGTTATTGAGATCTCTTCTTCGGGATCAAAGACCACGAGAAAGTCATTTTCAGTGCCGTGGCCATAGGTGGCGATTATTGGAGTATTCATTTCGATCTTGAGTTTATCTTCTCTAAGACCGTTTCCAGACGTGGTTGGATCGGTGATATCCATTGAATCCGCGCATCACGTGAGAACCAAGTCTCTTGGCGCCGTGCATATTGGCGAGTTGCGCGCTTTGTCTCTTCCTTAGCCAGTTCTTCGCTAATTTCACCTGAGCGCATGGAAATTACTTGGGCATAACCGAGCGCTCTGCGCGCAGTCGTGGCCTTGGTTATGCCTTCGGCGATTAACGCATCGACTTCTGCAACTAGCCCACGTTCCCACATCAAATCCACGCGCGCATCGATTCTTTCCGTTAACTTCTCACGGTCCATTACCAGACCAAATTGCATCGCATCTGGATACTTTGAACTATCTTCGCGCGGTAAATTGGCGGTAAAGGGTTGGCCGGTTATCTCGATTACTTCCAAGGCGCGGATTACTCGTCGCACATTCTGAATATTGATCGCCGCAGCCGCGGCAGGATCAAGCAGCTGTAACCTTTCAAATAACTTCGCTACTCCAAAATCTTCAGCTTCTTTATTGAGGCGTTCCCTAACTAGAGGATCTGTATCTGGAAAATTCAAATCATCAAGAATTGCCTTTATATAAAGCCCCGTGCCACCAACAATTACTGTGTTTTTACCTCGAGCATGAATATCAGATATCGCATCGCGCGCCGCACTTTGATACCAGGCGACGGTGGCATCTTCGGTAACGTCAAGAACATCTAGAAGGTGATGAGGGATTCCGCCTCTTTCGGCTGCGGTTAACTTCGCAGTTCCGATATCCATTCCTCGATAAAGTTGCATTGAGTCAGCGTTGATAATTTCGGCGTCAATTTCATTAGCCAGGGATACCGCAAGATCGCTTTTGCCTGTCGCAGTTGCTCCGCAGATTACGATTGTTTTCATTGGGGCAATTACTCTGCAGCGCTTGCTTTGCGAATCGTTGGAATTCCGAGCGACGTTGCGGCAGGTCCTTGCTTCGAACGCGCTTCATGTACATCTCCCCCACGGGTCTTGATATGCACCAGCTCTTTGGCGAGCAGATAATGCGCAGAAGCATCAGTTATCTCTAGATCTACGAAATCACCAGGGCGAGCCTGGCTAGTTGCATCAAAGTGCACTAAACGGAAATCTTCTGTCTTTCCAGTAAGCCTCGCCTGCGCTTGGTCACGTCGACCTTCGACTTCTGAGACCAAGGCGCGATGAGTTTGCCCAATAGATTTCTGATTTACGCCGAGAGAAATTTTCTGTTGGTGTTCGTGTAAACGGGTGTATCGCTCACCGACAATTGCTTCCGGAACTTGATTGGGCATAACCCCCGCAGGTGTTCCGGGGCGAATTGAATATTTATATGTATAAGCAGCGGAAAATTGTGCTTGCGTAGTTAGGTCAAGAGTTGCTTGGAAATCTTCTTCTGTCTCACCTGGAAAACCTACGATGATGTCGGTCGTGATCATGGCATGCGGCATAGCGCTTCGAACTCGATCCAAAATGCCAAGATAACGGCTTGATCGGTAAGAACGGCGCATCTCCTGCAAAATGCGATCAGAGCCGGATTGCAACGGCATATGTAGATGGGGCATCACATTTGGGGTGGTTGCCATAACTTCAATGACATCATCGGTGAAATCACGTGGGTGAGGTGACATGAAACGAACTCGCTCTAGCCCGTCAATTTCTCCACATTTACGAAGCAGCGACGCGAATGCTCCGCGGTCGCCAAATTCAACACCATAGGCGTTTACATTCTGACCCAACAAGGTAATTTCAATTACGCCTTGATCGACCAAAGCTCGGACTTCTTTCAAGATATCTGCTTCAGGGCGATCCTTTTCGATCCCACGAAGAGTTGGGACTATGCAGAAGGTGCAGGTGTTATTGCAGCCAACTGAAACTGATACCCACGAAGTAAAAGCCGAGAATCTGCGCGCCGGTAACGTCGATGGGAAATGTTCTAACGCTTCTTTGATCTCGATCTGGGATTCTTCTTCGATGCGCGCGCGTTCGAGCAAAACTGGCAATGAGCCAACGTTATGAGTTCCAAATACGACATCTACATAGGGAGCCTTCTTCAAGATAATTGATTGATCTTTTTGGGCCAGGCAGCCACCGACTGCGATCTGCATATTTGGATTGAGCTTTTTAATTGGCGCTAAGAAACTTAAATTTCCGTAGAGTTTGTTATCAGCGTTCTCGCGCACGGCGCAGGTATTGAAAACGACGATATCTGCTTGTTCCCCCTCGACAACAGGCAAGTAACCTGCCTCATCCAATAACCCGGCAATTCGTTCAGAGTCATGAACGTTCATCTGACAGCCATATGTTTCGACTGTATAGGTGCGGGCCATGTGGAGAAGGGTATCGCTGTGCGTTATAGAGGAAGTACCTCAAAGCTGAGGTCTTTGCGATTTACGACCAAGATCGAATGATTAGTTAAGCGAGTCCAATGATCCTTGCCCCATCCAGTCGATGCGACCTTGATCACGCCATCTTCAACGCTGTAGCGAAGTTCGTAATGGCTATCGACCGTCCATTCACTGGAATCTGCTTCATTAAATTCGCAGACCGCAATGAAGGTATCGGGCGTCAAAAGCATTGAGTTGATGCTGGTGAAATCGCAGTTGGCAGAGATTGTCTTTACCGCCTTGCGAACGCCCTCGATAAGCCCGAGTTCATCGATGCAGCTCAAAATTGTGTAGAAATATCGTTCGCTATCGGTCGTAGAAGTGAATTGATCTAAATAACGTGGATCAACAAATTTCTGCACTGAATCAATCGATTTAATTGTTCCGTTATGCATAAATGAGTAATCGCCGTATATAAACGGGTGGTTATTCGCTAGATCAACAGTTAAGCCTTTTGAAGCCAAGCGAAGGTGCAGCAGTGCCCCATCTGATTTTAAATTCTTGGAAGAATCTGCAAACTTCTCGCTCTCAGCAGCAAGTGTTAAGTCGCGCACCAGCTCTGTTTTACGAGTATCGGTTGAACAAGCCGATATCCCCCAGCCATGCTTATGTTCTTTTGAAAGCTCGACAAAGTT
>JAXITH010000058.1:0-5513 GCA_034680185.1 Candidatus Planktophila sp. | reverse complement strand
CGTGCATCAACTGCGGCTTTAATGCGATCAACCATTTCGCCCTTGCTTACAATCTCTTTATTTGGGCGATGGCCACAACGCTTTGCCTGAACCTGATCTTCGATATGCATTGCAGCAGCGCCAGCTTTAATAAAATCTTTTACGGTGCGTCCGATATTAAAAGCAGATGGCCCAAAACCTGTATCAGCATCAACTAATAGCGGAAGATCACAAACTCCGGTGATGCGACGAACATCGGTTAAGACATCTTCTAAAGTTGTTATTCCAAGATCAGGAACGCCCAGTGAACCTGCGGCGACCCCACCACCAGATAAGTAAATGGCGCGGTATCCAGCCCGCTTTGCCAGCAACGCATGATTGGCATTGATCGCGCCAACAATCTGCAACGGCTTCTCTTCTTGCAGCGCTTTCTTAAATTTACTTCCGGCCGATTCTGGCTTCATCTGCGCATTCTAATCAGCGGCCAATTAATTAACTAATCCGAGCGGCTGATTGAGATATATCCACAGCCAAGGAGAAATCTGAATCTTGGCGGCTTGTTACCAATACCTTTCGCACGCCTTAATCCTTAACTCCACGCAGATGCGCGCCGCCAGCGACCCATTTGTTCACTCAGCAAAGGCTGAGAATGGAGAAAGGAGTGCAAATGAAATGAGAGCTACCGATTGGGTGACGCTTGTCGTTGCCTTAGCCGACCTCGTATTTAGATACGTGGAAATGCGAAGAGCCCGTCGTAATAACGACGGGCCCGATCCTGGCGATCTTTAATTCGCATCTGGCGGCCGTGTCGGTTCTGGCGAACCGGCGCGGTCCACTAAATATATATCAAAATTCTTTCTCTGCAAGTGCAATCAAATAATTCAATCAAATAATTAAAACTACTTTCTGTAATTTTCTTAACCTTGAACGACGATGCGAACAACGCTTTCCGGCGTCACTGGGCCAGCGCCAATCTCGCTTTCAACGTTTGTGGCGATGCCATTGATCTTGGCTGCAGATAAAACCGCTAACTGCGTTGCGATCTCGGTCATCCAGTAAAAAGCCGAAGGCCCGGCCTTATCCAAAATAGATTGTGCCTGAGCAATGCGCGCATCAGAAAATTTCTCGGCGCCATCACGATCATCGCCAACAACTGAAAGCAGATAACCCTTGATCTCGGCTGCCATCGCATCGGAGTAATAAGTGCTTTCGACTAACTCGCGGAGTTCAGCATCAAGCCCTCGCGGTTTGCGCACCTTCTTCTTGCGATTGATAAATAGATAGATAACCGCCGTAAGTGCCAATAGTTCGAACATCTCCGCCTCCTTCGAGCCACCTGCTATTGCAGACGGGCATAGGACTACCTAGATTTAGACTCTAATCCAGCGCGCCGACAACCGCACTAGGCGCATAAAAAGCACCAAACGGAACGGTGATGTACTTATGAAAACACGTTCAGCGCTTCGCATCGCAATCGCCTTACTGCTGGCTGCAACCACCCTTACCCCAGTCAGTGCCGCCGATCCTTTTCCGATGCCACCTGAACCAAAGTGGTGGAAGCAGACCGGCCTGACCGATATTCGTTATGGACAATGGATTCCATGTCGCGATGAATGGCAGATCACAAACGATTGCGTATCAGCGATCCATCTTTATAAATCAGATGGAACAGATGCTGGGGCTCTTACTTATCAACCACCCAAAGATTTCAAACCGAGTGAGGCTGTGCAATATTGGTTGGTCGTAAACAGTCCCCAAGGTGAACCAATTGAAAACTCTGCTTACATAAAAGATGAAGTCAACTCTATATCCCATTGGAAATTGCCAGCCGGAATAACCAACAGCGATGGCACGGATGTGGTGCATGCATATGTCCACCTTATGAATGGCAGTTTGCAGATCAATACCATCGCATTCAGCCAGACTCAAGGCTCACTTCCTGAAGGTTACTATTTTGAATTTAAATTAAAGAGCAGCGGATTCGCAAAGAAAATCAAATGGGTGCTTTCTAATGTGCGCGATCCAGAAGTAAGTGTTGCTGGCGACATAATCACCGTAAAGGGACTTCCCGAAAATAGCCCTTCTGCAAACGTTGGCGATCAGGTCTGCGAACAGAACTTACTCAAAGCCCGGTCCACCCAACGAAATATCGCGGTAAATATGATTTATTACGATGCAGGTAACCGAACAGGTGAAACGCGTCCCGATGATGTAATCCTAGGAACCAACGGCTGGTGGTGTCTAAGTGATTTCCGCTTTGATCGCAATAACCAGCAGATAGTTGTAAAAGTCGGCAACGTTCACTTCGACGAATTCGGTAACGAGATCCAAGGTTGGATGGAGTTAAAGATTAAAGGAAACCGCGCCCGCGAATGGTGGGGCATCGACCCAGCAATTGCTGCTGGATATGCCAAGGTTGAAATCTCTTATCAAGATGGAACTTCGAAAATCGCAACCGTTAGCGCTAAATATGATTCGAAAAACGATTGGATCAATCTGCGCGCCTACGGCTTTACTTACTCATCTCCACAATTGGCCATTAGCTTTAAGGGCCCAGAGCAGGCAGTTAAACAGCCTGTGCAAGCAACAAAGACAGTTGCGCCAAAGAAATCCACTATCACTTGCGTAAAGGGAAAGAATTCCAAAAAGATAACTGGTGCACCACCTAAGTGCCCAACTGGCTATAAAAAGAAATAGCTTCCAAAAAGTCTCAGAAAAAGACTTTGGCTACCCCTCCCGAACTCGGGAAAGGTAGCCAGTCTCGTGCTTGAGTCTGCCCCGGACTATTTAACCGTTACATACTTGACCGGAGTATCTGTAACCGCGCCAATAACGCTGACACGAATTACATCCCCTGCCTTTATTCCAATCGTTGTATATAAAGTTACTGCAGCAAATTCATCCAAAACAACAGTATCGATTCGAACATAACGCAATACATATTTGCCGCTAACAAGAACCTTTTTCTTAACGTCAACAACAACGATTTGGTACCAGTACTTATCTGCGAGATCAATCTCGATTGTGTTCGTGCTACTTGTGAGCGTGTATTCGATCGTGCTGAGGTTTGCCTTAGCAATCGCAGCTGCTGCTTCTGCATCAATATCACTGATCGTGATTATGTACGCTGGAGATGTCGCAGCTAAATAGTTTCCAGAACCACCTCTGGTTACCGACACTGAACATTCACCTGGGGCTAGAGCAGTAACTAAACCTGCGCTTGAAACTGAACAAAGAGATGGAGTTGATGTTTGGTACTGATGGATTCCATCACCGGATCCACCAGTTGCACTCAATGGAGTTGTTTCATGAAGTTGAAGAAGCTGACGCTCTGCGACAGCAAAAAGTGGATTCTGTGGACCTTCAGCTGCATTAGCTGTCGGAACTGCTACAAAAACGCCTGATAACAGCGTAATGGTTACTGCGCTTGTTAAGACTCTGGAAGCGAATCTCTTTCCTTTTAACATTTCCTTTACTCCAGTTATAAAACGTTGACTGAGGTAGCCAACGACTTCAAGTGCAGTCTCAACCACAAAGACTCCATGCTCACTACCGAAAGTGGTCAATGACCAGCCATTAAATTGATGCAAGTGGCAGCACTAATTCCGATATATCTGGTGCTACCTCTCTTACTAGTTCAAATTGGTTATATGGGGCTAGCCATAGGTCTAACATGAAAATAAACAATAGGAATGGGCAATGAATATGTATCTAAAATGGACTTCGGAGTTTATTAAGTTCTTAGGTGATCAAGACCACACTATTGAAGATGTTCTAGCTCATTTAGTCCTTAGCGTGATGGCGCCCTTAAAAGCGACATCTGCCTTCATCGCAAAGCTCGATAACCAAAACTCGGTTTGCACCATCGGCAGATATGGCATCTCAAGTCAGGTTGCAAAAGAATATGAAGATTGTTTTTCCCTTAGTGATCGTTTGCCGATCACAGATGCAATTCGTCAACGGAAAATCGTTGCAGTAAATACTTTGCCGGACTGGCCAAAGGAGTACTCTGATTTTCTAATCAGCCCCTACCAGTCAGAAGAACAAGCGTTAATCGCCTTCCCAATCGAAAAAAGCGGTACACCAATCGCGGTCGCAGCCGTGTTCTTCGATGTCAAACTCATCATGACCGCCGAGATTGAATTATTTATTCACTCGATTGCCAATCTGCTGTCCATCTATCTCAACTCATTCCAGATCCGTGATAATCAGAGAATTAAGCCAATAACGGGAACTATCTCAACGCAAGGCTCTGAAAGCGGTCAGGAGCTCACGCAACGTCAACAATTGATTCTTCGCATGATCAGCGAAGGCCGCACCAATATTGCAATCGGTGACATGCTCAAATATTCCGAATCAACGATTCGCCAAGAAACGATCAAGATTTTTTCAAAACTAGATTGCCATGGGCGCAATGAGGCCTCAAAGCTCTACAAAGATCAGCAGGTCAAGGTGCATGCCGCGGGTTAGCCCTTTACCCTTAACGCATGTCGCAGTTGATCTATATCCCCTTCGATCATCTGCACCGCAACTTCGGAGCACTAAAGAACGCTGATCCAAAAGAAGATGTAATTGTGATGCTCGAAAGCGCACGCATGACCACCGGGCGCAACTGGCACCCTCAGCGCCTGCATTTTCTAATCTCTTCTGCTCGCCACTTCGCACAATCACTTCGCGATGAGGGTTTCACCGTTGAATACGAGAAAGCTCCAACGACCACTGATGGATTAACGAAAGTTCAAAAGAAATATAAAGATCACAAGCTAACCTGCGCCGAACCTTCATCCCACCGCCAGATGCAACAACTTAAAGATCTTGGCGCTGATTTAGTTGAAAACGACTTCTTCTTAACCACCCGCAAGCATTTCTTTATCTGGGCTGATTCACAGAAGAGTTACCTGATGGAGAACTTCTATCGCGCACAACGCGCCCGTTTAAATATCTTGATCGATAACGGCAAGCCAACAGGTGGCGCGTGGAATTTCGATAAAGAGAACCGTCTGCCTCCCCCAAAAAATTACACCTGGCCCGCCTATCTTGAACATAAACCAGATGCGATTGATATCGAAGTTGGCAAAGAACTTAACTTCACTCCAACCACCACTTGGGCAACAACCCGCAAAGGCGCACTTGCCCAACTTAATAACTTCATTGAAAACCACTTCGCGACCTTTGGACCTTATGAAGATGCCATGGCCCTTGATAACTGGGCGCTGCACCATTCACTTCTTAGCCCATACCTAAATAACGGACTTCTTCACGCCAGTGAAGTTATCGATGCCGCTGTAAAGAAATTCAACACCGGCGCTATTCCAATTGAATCTGCCGAAGGCTTTATCCGCCAAGTAATCGGCTGGCGCGAATATGTAAATGGCATGTACTGGTATTTAGGTGAGGATTACCGCAACAACAACCAATTAAAGGCAACCAAGAAACTCTTGCCGCTCTTTAGCGATCCGAGCAAAACCCAGATGAATTGCGTCAAAACTATTGTCACCGATATTCAAGATCGCGCCTGGGTTCATCACATCCCG
>JAXITH010000057.1:0-5558 GCA_034680185.1 Candidatus Planktophila sp. | reverse complement strand
GTGTATGTACCTTGATCTGACTTGGCTTCGACACTTGGCTTTTCATTGCGCCACTTGATCACCGGAACAAGCGCGACTACGCAAAGTGCAACGCCTAAGAGAAATGCGTTTGAAGTTGATTTTGGAAGCGTGCCATCTGATCCAGCAACTAGCGCGGCAACTAGCGGTCCAACTAGGTGGCCAAGGGATGCGCTAAATGTGTAGTAACCAAAATACTTGTCATAGTTTTCGCGAGGCGCACGGAGTGCAACCATCGATTGACCGCCAACCATGCAGGCCAGGTGAGAGACACCAGCGAACGCTGTTGCGATCGCGAGAGTAAAAATTGAGTTAGCAAAAACCAACGCCAACGCAGTCAGCGCCATTGAGATAGTGCCGGCGATAATGAATTTGCCTTCACCAATTTTTCCGACCAGCGAGCCAAATTGCAACGCCAATAAGACTGGAAAAAGGGCATATAGCGCAGCAACTATTCCGATTTGAAAGGTGCTGCCATCTAACTCGATCGCGCGATAAGTGATCATCGGGCGCAGAACGTAAATAGTTGCCTGCGTCAGGGTAGAACTCAGTAACAGTGGGCGGGCCCACGGCAAGAGCTTTTCAGATGGCATTTACTTCTTTAGTGCAAGCTTCTTTTTAAAGTTCCAAACCAGAGGTCCGATGATTACAACAAAGAGAATTAGGTAAAGGACTTTAGACATTGAGGTCGCATACAAAGCGCTAACTTCGCCACCACTGATCTGCAGTGCACGACGCATCTGAAGCTCAGCCATTGGTCCAAGAATCAAACCAATAATCAGAGGCGTGATTGGAACACCAAAGCGACGGAAGGCGAAACCAATAACTGCAACGCCGAGAGCCAGCCAGAGATCGAAGATAGCGTTATTGGCAACGTATGCGCCCATTAGTGCGAAGGCGGTAATGCCTGAGAATAGATACGGACGTGGAATGTTAAGAAGTTTTGCCCAGACTCGTACCAGTGGCAAGTTGAGCAAGAGTAATAAAGTGTTTCCGATAAATAGTGAAGCGATCAGAGTCCAAACAATTTCCGGGTTTGTTGTAAATAGAAGTGGCCCTGGTTGAATGTTGTAAGTTTGAAAAGCAACTAGAACAACTGCTGCAGTTGCTGAAGTCGGCAGACCAAGAGCAAGTAGCGGAACTAACGCACCAGCGGCATTTGCATTGTTTGCCGCTTCTGGACCAGCAACGCCTTCAATCGCACCTTTGCCGAATTCATCTTTATTCTTTGATAGCGATTTTTCTGCGGCATAACTTAAAAATGTTGGAACTTCAGATCCGCCGGCTGGAACAACGCCCAATGGGAAACCGATCGCGGTTCCGCGAAGCCATGGCTTCCAAGAACGCTTGAAGTCTTGGCGAGTCATGATCGCCTTGCCCTTCATTGGAATGATCGACCAACCTGTTGCCTTAGCGCGGCCGGCGATATACAAAGCTTCACCGAGTGCGAATAGAGAAACGATTACAGTGACAGTTTCGATTCCATCGATAGCGTGGAGATTTCCGAAGGTTAAACGGACCGCACCTGATTGCAGATCAGAGCCGACCAAGCCAATAACTAGACCAACTCCAAGGGAAGCCATACCGCGCAACATCGAATTGCCCAGCAAGGTTCCAACTGTTGTAAATGCAATTAGCATCAAGGCAAAATAATCTGCGGCGGTAACTTTAAATGCCCATTCAGCTAGCGATGGCGCAGTAAATGCCAAGATCGCAGTTGCAATTGTGCCGGCTACGAAAGAACCAATCGCAGCTGTCGCAAGAGCGGCACCGGCGCGACCGCGCTTGGCCATCTGATGGCCTTCCAGCGCAGTGATTACAGAACCGGATTCACCCGGAGTGTTTAACAAAATAGAAGTTGTTGATCCGCCATACATTGCACCGTAGTAAATAGCGGCAAACATAATTAGCGCAGAAGCTGGGCTAACTGAGTAAGTAATCGGTAGCAAAAGTGCGATCGCAAGAGCCGGTCCGATACCGGGAAGAACTCCAACGAGAGTTCCGAGAATTGTTCCGAGTAGACCGAAAAGTAGGTTGTTTAGAGTTAGGGCTCCAGCAAAGCCCTCCATCAGTGAATTTAAACTGTTCATTCAAATACACCAAGGATTCCTGCTGGAAGGCCAACGTTTAAGCCTTTAGAAAATGTGAAGTAGACAATCAAAGAGAATACGATCGAAATAATTAAATTCTTAACTAGGTTTTTTGCACCGTAGGCAAAGGCGACGCCGAAGAAGGCAACCGAAGTTGCGATGATAAATCCAGCGCGCTCGATTAAAAGTGGGTAGGTCAACATTGATCCGGCAACCATCGATAAAGATTTGAAATCTGTCTTTTCAACAACTTCACCGAATTCGGTTCCTTCAGGAACGCCAAGATTTCCACGGAAAATTTGAACGAATAAGCCAAGCGAAATAAAGATAATAAAACCGCTTACCAAGTAAGGGAAAATTTGTGGACCGACAGTTCCTGAACCTGGCGGAACTAACATCTTGGAGGTGTCGTATAGAACGACTAATCCAAGAATTAGGAGAGAGCCCGCAAAGGCGAGCTCTCCCCCAATCTTCTTAGATTTCAAGAGGACTTATGCCAATCCGAGTGAAACTAGAGTGGTTGTGATGTCCTTCTTCTGTCCTGCAAGGAAGCTTTCAAAATCCTTGCCGTAGTCGTTCTGGTTCTGCCAGTCCTTAGCAACCAAAGTTGCCTTCCAAGCATCGCCAGCGCGAGTTACGTCAACGACCTTGAGCCAGTTAACGCGCTCAGCTTCAGTAAGTGATGCTGGCGCCATAACTCCACGCCAGTTACCGAATGTGAAGTTGATGCCCTGTTGGATGAGTGTCTGACCCTTGATTGACTTCAAGCGTGAAGGTGAAGAAAGTGCGAGAACGCGAAGCTTTCCAGCCTTTACATATGAAGCGAATTCAGATGTTCCTGAAACGCCAGCAACTGTCTGTCCGCTAAGAACTGAAGTTGTAACTTCTCCGCCACCTGCGTACGGAACGTAGTTCATCTTTGTCGCTTCTCCGCCAGCTTTTTCAACTAGAAGACCCATGAATACATGGTCAACAGTTCCCTTTGATCCACCTGCGATAGCAAGCTTTGGATTGGCAACGATATCTTCAAGAAGTTGGTTGATTGTCTTGTACTTAGATGATGTTGGAACAACGATCGCTTCGTATTCGCGCATCAAACCTGAGATTGCCTTTGAATCTGCGTGAACGAGCTTTGACTTAGTTGATGCAACACCAGCAAGCATCGCAAAACCGGTAATGAATGCGAAGTCCTTGCCCTTTTGATCTTGGAAGTATCCAAGGCCAACAGTTCCGGATCCACCTGACTTGTATGCAACGGTGTAATCGCTAAGCATGCCTTCTGCCTTCATTGCGTCAGCAAATGCGATAGCTGTTGTGCCGTATCCGCCACCAACGCCAGATGATGCAACCCACTCAAGCTTTGTTAGTGGAGTTACATCTTTGTACCACCATTTCAACTGTCCCTTAAGAGAACCAGTTGTAACGGTTAAACATGTTAGGTCAGAGCCTTCGACTCCGCGACCCTTTGCTACGCGACCTGCTTTAACGCAGTCATCGCCAGCCTTTGCAATATTTGCTGCCTTTGGTGCTGCTGTTGCTGTTGGAGCAACGGCTGCAACCATTGCAAGCGCCATTGATGCTACGACCGCACCGGCAATTTTCTTTCTCAACATTGAGACTCTCCTTTAAGAGTATGCCCACGAGGGATGGGATTTGAGAAAGGTTATGCGCTAGTCAGTAGCCAGGTAAAGGGATTTAGATAACGTTTTGTCCTTAAATTGTGAGGTCGGACACCCTTGCGCGTAGTGCTGAGCGCTATGAAAGTAGGTCAGAAACTTCAACGCCAAGGGTGGCAAGTTTCGCCCGTCCCCCATCGGCCGCTGTTAAAACAAAGGGCTTGCCATCAGGCAGAAGTGCATAGGAATGTTCAAAGTGCGCACCACGAGATTTATCGTGTGAGACCACAGTCCAGTCATCGCCTAAAACTTTTGTTTTATGAGTACCGCGAGTAATCATCGGTTCGATAGCAAGTGCCATTCCGACAATTAACTCAGGGCCATTTCCGCGTTTTCCAAAATTTAAAACGTGCGGCTCTTGATGCATCTCGGTACCAATCCCATGGCCACCGTACTCTTGCAAGATTCCGTATTTGCCTTGTGAATCAATATAACTTTCAATTGCGGCGCTGATATCTGTAAGGCGCGCGCCAACATGGCCAGCGGCAATTCCGCGCCACATTGATTCTTCGCAGACATCCATTAGCTTCTGATCTTGTGGATCGACGGTTCCAACGCCGACTGAAAATGCGGCATCGCCATGCCAACCATCGACGATCGCTCCACAATCGATTGAAACTAAATCGCCATCGTTAATCAGGCGATCCCCAGGTATTCCATGAACGATCTCATCATTTACCGAGACACAGATCGTTGCGGGAAAGCCGTGATAGTTAAGAAAGTTTGGAGTTGCGCCATTTCTTTTGATGCAAGCGGCAGCAACGGCATCGAGTGCGCTAGTTGTCATCCCTGGCTTGATCGCGGCGCGAATTGCTTGGTGAATTTCAGCGACTACTAAACCAGCGCGTCGCATTACCTTGAGTTGATCAAGGGTCTTTATCTGGATCGCCATGAGGTTACTTTAATTAGGCTAAACGGCCGAGCGCGGTAATTGCATGCTCGGTAATTTCAGCGACTGTTCCGACTGCAGGGATAGTGATTAACAAACCTTCAGAGCGGTAGAAGGAAATAATTGGCGCAGTCTGCTCTTCGTAGACTTCTAGGCGACGTGCAATAACTTCTTCTTTATCGTCTTCGCGTTGGTAGAGATCAGCGCTCTGGCATGAAGAACAGTTCGTTGCTGCAGCTTCATTTGATGCACCACATGCGCGACAGGTGCGACGTGAAGAAAGGCGCTTGATGATTTCATCAGCGGCAATTGAAAGTTCTAGAGCTGCTTGAAGTGGGGTCTTATTTTCAGCAAGAAATGCGCGAAGAACTTCGGCTTGTGCAACGTTGCGTGGGTAGCCATCTAGAAGAAAGCCGTTTGCAACATCGTCATGGGTTAGGCGATCTTTGACCATATCGTTGGTAACTGAATCTGGAACAAGTTCGCCGCGATCCATAAATGCTTTCGCTTGGTTGCCTAGATCAGTTCCGGCTTTCAAATTTGCGCGAAAGATATCGCCCGTTGAAATATGCGGAATTGAATAGTGCGCAGCTAGGAATTGAGCTTGTGTTCCTTTACCAGCACCTGGTGGTCCAACCAGGATTAAACGCATTAGCGCAAGAACCCCTCATATGAACGCTGCTGCAACTGGCTTTCGATCTGCTTTGCAGTATCGAGACCAACGCCAACAACGATCAGGATCGCAGTTCCGCCGAATGGGAAGTTTTGAGTTGCACCGAAGATGATCAAAGCACCGATTGGAATAATCGCAACGAGTGCAAGGTAGAGAGCACCTGGCGCTGTGATTCGTGAAAGAACATATTGCAAGTATTCCGATGTCGGACG
>JAXITH010000056.1:0-5591 GCA_034680185.1 Candidatus Planktophila sp. | reverse complement strand
GCGATGTCAAAGAAGCACACCCTTCACAGGAGCAGAAGTAATGCAGCCGCTACTAACTATTCAAACTCCAGAAACAATTCTTTTCTGGTTCTTGGCACCTCTTGCAGTTCTTGCAGCGATTGGCATGTTGTTAGTTAAGAAAGCAGTTCACTCTGCTCTCCTTCTTGCCTGGGTAATGGTCACACTTGCGATTTTCTACATCGCACAAGGCGCTCTCTTCCTCGGCATCGTGCAGGTAGTTGTTTACACCGGTGCAGTAATGATGCTCTTCCTATTTATCTTGATGTTGGTCGGCGTTGATTCATCTGATTCACTCACCGAAACAATCACTGGACTTCGTCCAATTGCGATCACTGCGGCAGTTGGCTTCGGTGGATTGATGGTTTCACTTCTTGGCCGCGCCACTTTAGGTCGCGAACCAATCGGATTAGAAGCAGCAAACGCATCTGGAAACGTCCAAGGCTTAGCAGCGTTGCTCTTTTCAAAGTATGTCTGGCCATTTGAAGTTGTTTCTGCGCTATTGATTACCGCAGCTGTTGGCGCCATGGTTTTGGCACATCATCAACGTACTAATCCACGCCCAACTCAGCGCGAACAAGCGGTAAATCGCTTCCGCTCTGGATCTCTTGCAGGCGCAGCCGGCCTTCCTGGTCCAGGCGTATTTGCTCGCCACAACGCAGTAGATGTTCCAGCGCTTTTGCCTGATGGAACTCCGGCACCTTCTTCTATCTCTGCAACGCTAAAGGCGCGCGGAGATGTAATTGATTCAAGTCCTTTCCAACTCGATAACGTCGATACGACAGTTGTGGAGGAGAAGTAATGAACGTTAATAACTATCTCTACTTATCTGCGCTGCTATTTACTATCGGAGCTGTTGGCGTTGTTGTTCGCCGCAATGCGATCGTTGTATTTATGTGCGTCGAGTTGATGCTCAACGCAGCTAACTTAACTCTCGTAACTTTCTCCCGAATCAACGGAACACTTGACGGACAGGTAGTTGCATTCTTTACGATGGTCGTTGCCGCTTGCGAAGTTGTAGTTGGCCTAGCCATCATCGTGACTATTTACCGTTCACGTCGATCAGCATCTATCGATGATGCTAGTTTGTTGAAGCGATAACCATGGCTACCAATAACGGTCTCGTTTACTTAATCGCGCTCCCACTATTCGGAGCGATCTCACTTCTTCTACTTGGCCGCAAAGCCGACAAGTGGGGACACCTTCTTGCAACCGCTATGTCAGGCGGTTCATTCGCAGTCGGATTAATTCAGCTTTCACAGATGTTAGATCGCGAGGCTGAATCTCGTCCGGTAACCCAGAAACTCTTCACCTGGATTAGCGTCGGTAGCTTCAACGTCGATGCCTCGCTCTTGCTGGATCAGCTTTCTATCTGCTTCGTTCTGTTGATCACCGGCGTAGGCACTTTGATCCATATCTACTCAATTTCTTACATGTCGCACGATAAAGATCGCCGCCGTTTCTTTGCCTACCTAAATCTCTTCATCGCAGCGATGTTGCTCTTGGTTCTTGGCGATTCATATCTCAACCTTTACGTTGGTTGGGAAGGCGTGGGTCTTGCCTCATACCTATTGATCGGCTTCTGGAACCAGAAACCAGCGTATGCAACTGCTTCTAAGAAGGCATTTGTCATGAACCGTATCGGCGATATGGGTCTTTCTTTTGCGATCATGATCGCCTTTGCTTCTCTCGGAACAGTTTCATTTAGCGGCGTTAAAGAACATGCTCACCACGCATCTGAAGCAACGATGACTGCAATCGGAATCATGTTGCTTGTTGCAGCGGTCGGTAAGTCAGCGCAATTTCCACTGCAAGCATGGCTGGGCGATGCGATGGCTGGACCAACTCCAGTTTCAGCACTTATCCACGCAGCGACAATGGTTACCGCAGGTGTTTACCTAATTGTTCGTTCTAACTTTGTATTTGATGCGGCGCCAACTGCCCAACTTCTTGTTGTGATCGTCGGCGCAATTACTCTCTTGTTCGGTGCACTTGTAGGTACCGCCAAAGATGACATCAAGAAGGCGCTTGCCGCTTCAACCATGTCGCAGATCGGTTACATGGTTTTGGGCGCTGGCCTCGGACCTGCAGGATATGCATTCGCAATCATGCACTTGCTAACTCATGGATTCTTCAAAGCCGGAATGTTCCTTGGTGCAGGTTCGGTAATGCACGGCATGAACGATGAAGTAAATATGCGCAAGTACGGAGCGCTCCGTAAATTTATGCCAATCACATTCGTTACCTTCGGACTTGGTTACCTCGCAATTATTGGCGTTCCACCATTTGCTGGTTTCTACTCGAAAGATATGATCATTGAAACCGCGCTTAATGCCGGCGGAGCTAAGGGAATTATTCTCGGATCCGTTGCGCTGCTTGGTGCAGGAATTACCGCCTTCTACATGACGCGCGTAATGATTCTTACCTTCACAAGTTCAAAGCGTTGGGACGATAACCAGCACCCACACGAATCACCAATTTTGATGTGGCTACCAATGGCTATCTTGGCTATCGGCTCTGTTGCATCTGGTTACTTGCTCCACCGCGGTGAAGCGCTAAAGCATTGGCTAGAACCGCTATTTGAAGAACATGGCGAGCACACAGAACTTCTGCCTCCGATCGTTGTTTCTGGACTTGCCCTACTTATGGTCGCAATCGGTGTTGCTATCGCGGTTATCAAGTATCAGCTCTCTGATGTCGATAACGTCGCACCAGAAAACGTTTCGATCTTTACCCGCATTGCTCGTCGCGATTTGTTGCAAGATGACATTAATGAAGCCCTCTTCATGCGCCCTGGACAAGCGCTAACTTCAGCGCTGGTAAAGGTTGATGAATCAGTTGTCGATGGAGCAGTTCGTGGAGTTGGCCAGATGGCGCTCGGTTCAGGTTCTGCACTTCGCAAGACTCAAACTGGATTCGTGCGTAGCTACGCAGTTCTAATCTTGATCGGCGCAGCAGCGTTGATTTCAGCAATTTGGGTGGTAACAAAGTGAACCTTGCCGATATGAATCTTTTAACCCTTTCAATGCTTTTGCCACTACTTGGTACGGCAGCGCTGGCCTTTGTACCAAAGACCAATGTGCTCTTGACCAAGCAAATTGCATTTGCAACAACTGTCTTGGTTGCAGTCGTTGGCATCTATATGACGATCACATTTGATTTCAACGCCCAGGGATTCCAATTCGTCGAATCTCGCGAATGGATTCCTGCTTTCGGTATCAAATACGCGCTAGGCGTAGATGGCATCGCACTTGTTTTAATCTTGATGTCCGTACTGCTCACACCAATAGTTGTGATTGCCGGATGGAACGAATCAGAAGGCGGACGTTGGAGCCCTAAGGTCTTCTACTCACTTCTTTTAGTTCTTGAAACAATGATGATCGGCGTATTCGCATCAACAGATGTTTTCTTGTTCTACGTCTTCTTCGAAGCGATGCTGATCCCGGTCTACTTCCTCATCGGCGGTTATGGTTCGGGCGAACGCGCTGCCGCAGCGGTTAAATTCTTGCTTTACAGCCTCTTTGGTGGACTTTTGATGCTCGCCTCAATTATCGGAATCTTCGTGATGGCAACTCGTTACGGAAACCGCACATTTGATATCTCCACGCTTTCTCAGCTCCACACCGTGCTAACTCCAATGATGGAGAACGTTTTGTTCCTGGGCTTCTTTATCGCCTTTGCAATCAAGGCTCCGGTTTGGCCGCTACACACCTGGCTTCCAGATGCAGCAAAGTCTGCAACTCCGGGCACATCAGTATTGCTTTTGGGCGTGCTCGATAAGGTCGGAACATTCGGAATGATCCGTTACTGCCTTACCTTGTTCCCAAATGCGAGCAAGACTTTCACACCGATAATCATCACTCTCGCAGTGATCTCAATTCTTTACGGTGCGTTCCTTGCCATCGGTGCAAAAGATATTAAGCGTTTGATCGCTTACACATCAATCTCGCACTTCGGTTTTATCACTCTCGGAATCTTTGCAATGACATCACAAGGCATGTCTGGTGCAGCTCTTTACATGTTCAACCATGGATTCTCAACAGCGGCGCTCTTCTTAATCGCTGGATTTATGATTTCACGCCGCAACTCTTCAACGATTTCGGATTTCGGTGGATTGCAACGCGTAACGCCAATCATGGCTTGGTCATTCTTTATTGCCGGAATGTCAAGCTTGGCACTACCTGGTCTATCAAGCTTCGTCAGCGAATTCTTGGTACTGGTCGGAACATTTACGCGTTATCCAGTAGCAGCAGTTATTGCCACCTTCGGAATTGTTTTAGCTGCGCTCTACATTTTGATTCCAGTTCAACGCGCACTACATGGGCCAACTACTCCAGGCAATGAAAACTTGCCTGACTTAACTCTGCGCGAGAAGGTTGCGATTGCACCAGTAATCGCAGTTATCGTTGTTCTAGGTTTCTACCCATCACCGCTGCTTAAGATCATCAACCCAGCGGCTCAGACAGTTATTACACAGCAGGGATTTAGCGATCCAGCGCCAACAATGAGTGAGGGCAAGTAATGATTGATTTCGTATCTCCAACCCTGGATTACGCGCTACTAGCTCCAATCCTTATCGTTCTTGGCGGAGCGCTTGCGGGCGTACTTATTGAAGCCTTTGCCCCACGTAAATCTCGCGCGGCATCTCAGTTATTTGTAACCCTAACCGCTCTAGTTCTTTCACTAGCTTCGCTAATCAGAGTTCGCGACCGTTCTTCAAACTCTGCCGCAATGGAATCAGTAACTTTCGATGGCGCAGGCGTGCTTTTGCAAGGCTCGATTCTGATCATTTCCATCATCGCCGTCTTCTTATTGGCCGATCAAGAGAACTTCACAGCGCTAGCCGCAGCGCTTCCAGGTTCAGATGAAGAACGCACTTCGCTTCAACAAGATCTTAAAGTCACTGAGATTTATCCGCTAACGCTATTTGCGGTTGCCGGAATGTTGCTCTTTCCAGTCGCGACAGATCTAGTAACTCTCTTTGTCGCACTTGAAGTGCTCTCACTTCCACTTTATCTATTGGCTGGCCTGTCCCGCCGCCGCCGTTTGATGTCACAAGAAGCAGCGCTTAAGTACTTCCTACTCGGAGCTTTTGCATCAGCATTCTTCTTGATGGGCGTTGCCTACCTTTACGGCTTCTCTTCATCAGTAACTTTCTCTGGAATCCATGCCGCAGTTATTGGCGGAACCGGAAACGATATTTATCTACTGCTCGGAATTGCCTTCATCTCAATCGGCCTACTATTTAAAGTCGGCGCAGTTCCTTTTCATGCCTGGTCTCCAGATGTTTACCAAGGCGCTCCAACAGCAGTAACAGCATTTATGGCTGCGGCAACAAAGGTTGCTGCATTCGGTGCAATGCTCCGCATCTTCTACGTTTCATTCGCAGAGGCGTATTGGCAATGGCGCCCAGCGATCACCGCTATTGCTGTAGTCACTATGGTCTTCGGTTCACTTGTGGCGATTGCACAGCGCGATGTAAAGCGCATGCTTGCTTACTCATCAATAGCGCACGCAGGCTTCTTGCTTGCAGGCGTTATCGCACTCAATAAATCAGGTTTACAAGCAACAAT
>JAXITH010000055.1:0-5624 GCA_034680185.1 Candidatus Planktophila sp. | reverse complement strand
TCTGCGATTAAATTGGTGAGGTTTCCTGACGTAGCGGCAGGGACCAATGGCGGGATTGTGATCTCATTCATGGCGCTAACGCTAGCGCCCACTTTGAAAAAAGGGGAGAGGCTGCAAAGCAGATTTTTCGGCCTACTTTGCAGGTAACCTAGCGCCATGAGCGAAATGAGCAGTTCAACAATCACTATCGATGCCCCAATAGACCAGGTCGCGGCGACCCTCTTTGCAATCGCTGATTACCCACAATGGTCTGGAGCATTTAAGAAGGTAGATGTCCTTGAAAGTGATGACCAAAATCGCGCGACTAAGGCGACACTTTCGGTAGATGCCGGCGCTGTTAAAGATGTAGTAACTCTAAATTTTGAATGGTCAGAAGCTCCCGGAAAAGTTACCTTCTCACTAGAAGACGCCAACATTCTCACCAAAATGGATGGCGCTTACTTGTTGAAGAGCTTGGACTCAGATTCGACTTCCGTTACTTACCAACTCTCAGTCGGACTTTCTATGCCAATTCCAGCGATGATGATCACTAAGCAAGAAAAGTCGACGATCGATTCTGCGCTAAAGCAGCTTAAAGAACACCTAGAAGGATAGTTTTAGAAGCGCTGCCTTCTTGGAAATTTCTATGACTACTGCAAACGCTATCGGCATTGACGTTGGTGGAACGAAAGTTCTTGGGGGAGTAATCACCGAAGAAGGTGAAATCCTCGCTACATCTCGCCGCGATACACCCCGTGAAGGTGGTCGAGTACTCACGCAGGCGATCGCAGATGTAGCTCTTGAGTTATCGAAGGAATTTCCAGTTGATTCAATCGGAGTTTCGGCAGCTGGTTTTATCTCATCAGATCGCCAAACGATTTTGGCTACACCAAATATTGCTGGCTGGAATGGTGTAAATCTCGATCAAGAGCTAACACAGATAATCGGAAAACGTATTGTCTTGGAAAACGATGCAAATTCTGCAGCATGGGGTGAGTTTAAGTTCGGTGCAGGTCGCGGTCGTAAAGATTTAATGTTGCTAACTCTTGGTACTGGAGTCGGTGGTGGGCTAATTCTCGACGGCGCTTTATTTAGAGGCGCTTTTGGTATCGGTGCAGAACTTGGACATATTCGCTTGGTTCCAGATGGCCATCTCTGCGGATGTGGTACTCGCGGATGCCTTGAACAATATGCATCAGGGTCGGCGTTAATGCGTCATGCCCGCGAAGCAATCAGCGCAAGCCCCGATCTAGCTCGCAATTTGTTAGCTCGTGGTGACGGAACTTTGGAAGGTTTGAAAGGTCAACACATAACTGAGGCGGCTCGCGAAGAAGACCCTGTCGCGCTTGCCGCATTTAACACGATGGCAAATTATTTAGGCGCCGGAATTGCATCTCTATGTGCAGTCATCGATCCATCTTGCATTGTTCTGGGTGGCGGTGTGATTGATGCCGGCGAAATATTCTTAGCGCCAACACGCGAGGCAGCGCTTCGATTAATCCCATTTACCGGAAAACATCCATATCCAGATATCGTTCCTGCAGAATTAGGAAATAACGCTGGTCTAGTTGGAGTAGCAGATCTTTCTAGATATTAAAGTGCAGCGCCATCATCGTCGCGAAAAGTATGACCGTTCCTCCATTTCTTAATTGAGTCTTTAGCGCGCTTAATACTGTCTCTAATTCCAACTTTAGGCGGCTTAGGTGGAGTAAAGCGATTTTGATCTTCGAAACTATTCAATTCGTCAAGGTAGGTTGTCGGAGCTGATTCATCGAGAGATAGACCTTCAACCATTGATTGAAATTCCAGATCAATTAACTCTCGCTCGTTAGCGCCATCTTGATCCTCGCTGGGACGTTTATCACTCATCTCTCTTGCTCCTCCTTTCGCTTATCGGGGTTCATATTCGCACATTGGGTTGGTTTGGCGCTAAATTAACGCCATGAACAACCTGCCGTATGGCGTGCTCCGCGCATTTCTAACGCCATTTCTGATGTTGCTCTTTCGCCCGAAGGTAAAAGGTTTGCGCCATGTTCCGGGTTCTGGTCCAGTAATCATCGCCTCTAACCATTTATCTTTTAGCGATTCCATTTTTATGCCACTTGTTGTTCCTCGCAAAGTGACCTTCTTGGCTAAGAGCGAGTACTTCACATCTCCTGGACCTAAAGGTTTGCTAAAGAAGTTAACTTTTATCGCTCTCGGCCAAGTTCCGGTTGATCGCTCTGGCGGTCGCCGAAGTGAAGCTGCGCTGATCACAGGCTTAAAAGTTTTAGCTGAAGGAAAGTGTCTTGGAATTTATCCTGAAGGCACCCGTTCTCCGGATGGTCGCCTATATAAAGGGCGCACCGGAATTGCCAGACTTGCGATCGAGTCAGGTGCACCGATTATTCCGGTTGCGATGTTTAACACTGAGAAGATTCAACCAACCGGCACGGTCGTACCTAAGGTGATGCGGGTTGAAATGATCTTCGGTGAACCTATGTACTTCGAAGGAGATTCGACAGATCTACTTCATCTTCGTGATGTCACAGATAAAATCATGAGCACAATCCAGGCGTTATCTGGTCAAGAGTATGTAGATACCTACGCCACCAAGGCGAAGAAGAACGCCGAAGAAGAAGAGAGCTAACTCTCTAGAGCTAGCCGCTTATCTAGGTAATTGCAGGTGTCGCAATCGACTCCTGCATCAGGTAGATCTCCCTCAATCACGTTGATTAGATCAGCGATAAGCGATTTGAATTGAGCTTGATCGCGAGTTACGTGTAGATAGTGCTGCGTGACACCGAAACCGTGTGCGCCATCTGCAGTTGGAGTAACTCCAGCTAATTTCCATACCAATAGACCCATTGATGAGACGGGGAAAGGTTTACCTTTCTCGGGATTTTCCAGCGCATAGGCATAAGCCTCAAGTTGTGGCGCATAGAACTGAGCGTTATCGCGATCGGAATCTGAAACCTTGCAATCGATAATTCCAACACTGCCATCGTCATAGTGCGCGAGAAGATCGTAAATGCCAAGAATTTTCCAACGTGTTGCTTCACCATTTATCTCGATTGGGGCGCTCTTTACCCATTGGCCCCATTGCTTAACAACGCCAGGGGCGAGAGATGGATCCAGATCCGGCATGGAGGCACGGCGGAAATGTTCTTCTTGCGCCGAAGACAGCGGTTTCACAAGAGGAAACTGACCAGGCATCGTGACTTTAAACCAATATTTGATCCAGAGGCATCGCTTACAGGTAGATAAACCAAAGGTTAGATCGGAAGGCGCAATTGTGTCACGCGCAGGTTTTTCAGGTTTAACAATCTTGGATGAACTCATGCAGTGATTAAATCACGAACCGCTGATGCGATGACCAATAGACCCAAGATAATCATCACACAGCCACCAATTACTCTTAAAAGTTCTAAGCGTTTCTCATCACTTGCCAACCAACTTCGAGCAGTACCGGCGAGCAACCCCCAAGAACCATCCGAAATAAATGCCAGTAACGAGAAGAGTGCACCTAATAGGAGCAACTGCCCGGTTACATTTCCGCGATCGATATCAACAAATTGCGGAAGTACTGCGGCATAGAAAACCAAGCCCTTTGGATTGAGCGCGCCAACCCAGAAGCCATCACGTGCCGAACGCCAGAAAGTAGGAATAACGCTTCCTTGGCTCTTCATATCTGCAGCGGCGATCTTGCGGGCCTTAATTGCGTTTATGCCCAGATAAACCAAATAACCACCGCCGCCCCATTGCACTGCAGAGTAAGCAAGATCTGATCTAGAAAGAATTGGACCTAAACCAAAAGCAACTAGTGATGAGAGAACGAAGGCGCCGGTTACATTTCCGGCGACGGTAAATACAGCGACTTTTCTTCCCCAGGCTATTGCACGAGCGATCACGAACAAGACGCTTGGACCCGGCGCCAAGATAATCACCATTGCTGCAACTATGTATTCAATTAAGCGCGATGGGATAACCATTTGCGAATCTTATCCGAAGACCATTTCTAATGGGCAAAAAATTAAGCGGGGCCGCAATCGCGACCCCGCTTAACTAGATTTACTTCAGTTTGTTAATTGCCTCTTGCTTTGGAAATTGCATGGAGCACTCGGTAACCGATTACGGCTACTAGAGTTCCGTTGACGATACCTGTGAAGGTGTAGTCGCCTTGGGTCCATGAATAGTCAGCGATACCCATGATTAGCGCAGATGCCGCGATCAATAGGTTTGTTGAGTTAGAGAAATCAACTTTGCTTTCGATCCAGATTCGCGCACCCAAGATGCCGATCATTCCGAAGAGAGCAGTTGATACTCCACCGAGAGCACCCGCTGGGGTAGCGCTAAGAACTGCGCCAAACTTTGGTGAGAGCGATAGCACGATTGCGCCGACTCCAGCGATCCAATATGCCGCAGTTGAGTAAACACGGGTAGCTGCCATTACGCCGATATTTTCAGCATAGGTAGTTGTACCTGAACCTCCACCGAAACCAGCAACAGTTGTTGCAAGTCCATCAGCCATAAGCGCGTTGCCCATTTGATCATCTAAATCTTTACCTGTCATCGCGGCGACAGCCTTTACGTGGCCAACGTTCTCTGCGATCAAAACAAGTACAACAGGTAAGAACAGAATCATGATGTTGGTGCTAAATGTTGGAGTTGTAAATGTTGGAGTATCGAACCAAGCAGCTGCTTCAATACCTTTTGTATCTACATCGCCCATTGCCAGTGCGACTAGGTAACCAACAACAAGTCCCAAGAAGATACTGATGCGGCTCATGAAGCCCTTGGAAAATGCGCCGATTACACCGATGCTGGCGAGAGTAATAATCGCGATAAGTGGTTCCTTGGTGAAGTTACCCTTTGCCGCACCGGCCAAGTTGAAACCGATCAACATAACGATTGTTCCTGTAACCACAGGTGGAAGTAACCAGTTGATCCAGCCGATACCTGCTGCGCGAACTGCCAAACCGACAAGCGCAAGCACGACACCGGTGAAGACAATGCCTCCGAGCGCAGCTGCCATTCCACCGCCAGTGCCAGCAGCTGTCATTGCAGCTGCGATTGGCCCTAAGAATGCAAAAGATGAACCTAGATAACTTGGAACTCTATTTTTGGTGATGATCAAGAAGAGGATGGTTCCAATTCCCGAGAAGAAAAGTGTTGTAGTTGGTGAGAAGCCGGTAATTATTGGAACCAAGAATGTTGCGCCGAACATTGCGGCGATGTGCTGCAAACCAACGCCGACTGTGCGCGGCCAAGTAAGTCGTTCATCTGTAGATACGACTTCACCCGCGGATACGCTCTTACCGTTGCCGTGGAGTTTCCATGAAAGTAGAGACATTTTCATCCTTTTCACTCGTCTAATACTCCCTAGCTATTTCATCGCCAAGGAGTATTAGTAATTTGAGGGGAATGAAAGAAGGGTACGACTGAAATACGCCTTACTTGCTAGTTAAAAGTGGGCGAGTCGCAAGAAATACCCCTCGCTAACACCGCTCTGCAGCAGGTTAACGAGGGGCGCCCTCACGGAGAGTTGAGGGTTAAATCGTCACATCCATAGGAGTGCGACGAATATGTAGAAGCCCCAAGATGGAGAGGATAAACATCACGGCAGCTCCTGCTAGTGAAACCAAAGCGGCAATACCAGCTATTGA
>JAXITH010000054.1:0-5678 GCA_034680185.1 Candidatus Planktophila sp. | reverse complement strand
TGTAGATCCAAAGATTTATACGCTGGATGAATTAGCAACCCCATCTGTAACTTTAGATTCAAGAAATGTAAATAAGAGCGTTTCCCTTTCGGGCTTTTATGTCGCAAACTTTCAAGCACCAGTGCAAAAAGATATTGATGGCCAGGTAAGCGATTGGGAAGTTGGCTTGCTGCAGGTAGATGGTTCGGATCCGCTTTCTGGAATATTGGTAGTTCGTGGTTTATGGGCAGATCGCATGAAGAACCCAGAAGTTGCGATGTCAACCCGAGTTGAAATTGTTGGAACTATGCAGCCACATCAAAATGATGATCGCGCTGAAAATGTTCCTGGTGTGATTTCACGCCTTGATAGCAGCGTGATTGTGGGACTGGCTGATCTTGAGTTATATGACGGATTCGTTGTGGCAAAGTCAGAAATCACTCGAGATGGTGAATTGATCCGCGAACGAGTTGTGGCAGCGCCGCCGGTTTCTAAAGTGGCTGGTTATTACTGGCAACATATTTCTTATGTGGCGATTTGGTGGCTGATGGCCGCGATAGTTCTTTACCTTCCCTTCTATCGCCGTAGTATTGCCTCATGACAGGTGCAGTTAAGCGTTTTCGAGTAATGGCTTTGATCGCCGGAGTTATGTCACTCCTTCTCTGGTTTGTGGATCTGCCGGTGGCTTACCTATTTAATAACGAAGACTGGAAGGCGAAAGTTGCCTGGATTCCCTTTGTTCACGGTTGGGTTTACGCCGTTTATCTCTTGGCAGCGCTGCAGTTTTCAGTCAAAGCGCGCTGGGAACTGCGTCGCGTTATCTGGCTAGCTTTGGCGGGCACCTTGCCGATCGCTTCATTTATCGCAGAGCGCAAAATTGTTAAGACCTATTCGTAGCGCAATTAAATCTGCGCTCTATCCACTCTATGAGTGGCGGATTGTTAAAGATTTAGATTTCTCAAAAACTCCCCGCCACGTTGGCGTAATCCTCGATGGCAATCGTCGCTTTGCAAAAGAGAACCCAAGTCCGATTGACCCGAAGGGCCATCGCCGTGGGGCGAGCAAGATCGTGGAATTTCTTGGTTGGTGCGATGAGGCCGAAGTTGAAGTCGTGACCTTGTGGTTGCTATCGACTGAAAACTTTAAGCGCACTCCTGAAGAACTTGATGGCTTACTTAAAATTATTGGCGAGACCGTTGATGAACTCCGCGCGACAGGCAAGTGGAATATCAAGGCCGTTGGCGCACTTGATCTTCTGCCACCTTGGCTAAGCGAAAAGTTGGCAAGTTTGCCACCAGTAGTTAACGGCGGAGTTGAAGTAAATGTGGCAATTGGTTACGGCGGCCGGCGCGAGATCGTCGATGCGGTCAAGGGCTACCTGCAAGATAAGAGCACTCACGGCGGCACCCTCGAATCTGCGGCCAATGATTTAAGCGCCGATGAAATTTCTAAGTTTTTATATACCGCAGGACAGCCTGACCCCGAGCTCTTGATCCGCACATCAGGTGAACAACGCCTCGGCGGCTTCTTGTTATGGCAGAGCGCTTTATCTGAGTTCTATTTCTGCGAAGCCTATTGGCCAGACTTTCGCCGCGTAGATTTCTTACGTGCGCTTCGCGCATATGCGCAGCGCCACCGTCGTCTCGGCGCCTAAATCTCTCGCTAGCAATTTCGTAAGTTAACAAACCGTTAATAAATGGCTATGGCGTGTCGCACTAAAAAGATGTGACCAGAGTTCTATCTTTTTCTAGTCAGAAGCAATTTCCGGTGCGGATACAACTAAAGAGAATGCGAGAGATGGCCATTGGCTACTCCAGTATCTTCAAGTAAGAAGAAAAACTCTATAAAGACTTATGTAATAGATACCAGCGTTCTCCTGGCAGACCCCAACGCGCTCTCGAAATTTGAAGAGCATGAAGTAATCATCCCGATCGCAGTCATCGGTGAGCTAGAAACCAAGCGCGACCACCCAGAACTCGGCTACTTTGCCCGCGCTGCTCTGCGCACACTGGATGACCTCCGCGTTACCCATGGCCGACTCGATCAACCACTGGTGATTACCCCAGAAGGCGGCACGCTTTCAGTTGAGTTAAACCACACCGATTTGAGCACCTTGCCGCACGGCTTCTTGCGCGATGGCACCAATGATTCGCGCATCCTGGCGATCTCTAAAAACTTAATGTCTGACGGAAAACAAGTTGTCCTCGTGACAAAAGATCTGCCACTTCGCGTTAAGGCATCTTCCGTTGGCGTTGAAGCGCAAGAATATTTAGCCGAACTTGTTTCCAATAGCGGCTGGACCGGAATCGAAGAAATCGATTGTGGCCACAACGTTATCGATGAGCTCTATGCCTCAGATCGCGCCGACCACGAGTGCGCACATCAGCTGCCAGTTCACACCGGAATCGTTCTGCATTCTGAAAAAGGCAGCGCCCTTGCCCGAGTAACCGCCGATAAACGTCTGCAATTGGTGCGCGGTGATCGCAACGCCTTCGGACTTCATGGACGTTCGGCCGAACAACGGATCGCCCTCGACCTTTTATTAGATCCTGAAATCGGAATCGTTTCACTCGGGGGTCGCGCCGGAACCGGAAAGTCAGCGCTCGCACTTTGCGCCGGACTTGAAGCGGTCATGGAAAAACGCCTCCACAAGAAAGTTGTCATCTTCCGTCCGCTCTACCCAGTTGGCGGACAAGAGCTCGGATACTTGCCGGGCAGCGAAGGCGAAAAAATGTCGCCTTGGGCCCAGGCCGTTTTCGATACTTTGGGCGCTCTAGTTTCTGAAGCTGTTATCGAAGAAGTCATGGCGCGCGGACTTATCGAAGTTCTACCGCTGACCCATATCCGCGGCCGCACACTTCACGACTCTTTTGTAATCGTTGACGAGGCCCAGTCGCTAGAACGCGGCGTCTTGCTCACCGTCCTTTCCCGAATCGGCCAGTCATCGCGCGTTGTGCTCACCCACGACGTCGCCCAGCGCGACAACCTGCGCGTTGGGCGCCACGATGGCGTTGTCGCGGTCGTGGAAACCCTCAAAGGCCATCCGCTCTTCGCTCACGTGACCCTGACCCGAAGCGAGCGTTCGCCGATCGCCGCTCTTGTGACCGAGATGCTCGAAGGCCCCATCGCCTAACCCCCTTATTTAAATCTCACAGTCACAATTCGGACATTACGGACTTCGCCCTAACTGAGCAGGACTTTTGCTCGTCCACAGACCACGACTTTCCTGAGAATTTCCGCCACACGCAGGGCTTAATTTGCGACACGTCCTCACCCTTGCCACTCTTATGGCATTCCCCGCAGGTCATCAACCTATTTTTAGGTCGATAGCCCACGGGCCAAAGTAGGAAAAAGCAGGAACTAGAGAAGGTAAGGAGGCAACGATGGCGAGAAAGAAGCCGAGCACGTATTCACTTACGCGCTCCAATCGCATTAAGTCGCGCGCGCTCTGGACCTTGGTCGCCACCTTCATCGTGACCACCGCCGCTCAGCCAACGGCTAGCGGTCTCGACTTCCCAACCACAACCAGCCTTGCTCTGCCGACTTCAGCGAAGTTGATGAAATCTGTCAGCTTTAACAACGAGGTCGATCTCTCTGAAGGCGCCGCGCTTTACACCCAGCTCGATAAGAAGGCTGAACTCTTCGCTTCGCAGATGGCGCTCGCTGCCGCAGTTAGCCAGCAAGTTGAAATGGCCCGAACAATTATCGGCGCCAAGAAAGTTGCTAAGGCGATCTCACTTTCAGAATATGCCTGGGGCGAAGATCAGTACCGCTGCCTAAACCGTCTTTGGACCAAAGAGAGCCACTGGAATTACAAGGCTCGCAATAAGCGCTCTGGCGCCCACGGAATTCCGCAAGCTCTTCCGGCTTCGCGCATGGATGTAGTTTCAACCGATTGGCGCACCAACCCGGTCACACAGATTCGTTGGGGACTTCGCTACATCGAGGCTCGCTATGACAACCCATGTAAGGCATGGGCCAAGTTCAAGCGCAGCCGTTATTACTAAATCACGCGCCGCAGTAATTAGCGCACTCTTAACACTCTCATTCCTAATTGCAACACCTGCTAATGCCATGATGGCCTATGTCAGATTGCCGAATGGCTCAACAATTGTGTTGGATGTTGAACCAAGCGACACCATTGAAAGTATGAAGACAAAAATTCAAGATAGAGAGGGAATTCCACCTGATCAACAAACCTTGTATTTTGCTGGCCGGTTATTGGAAGATGGGCGCACCTTAAGTGATTACAACATCATCAGGGAAGCAATTATTCGTCTTGAACTGCCTGCGGAAGAAGCGCCAGTTGTAAAGATTGATCAGGCAGCCATTCGCGCCAAATGCATCGCCGAGTTATTGGCTGAATTAAAGGAACGGAAGATTCCAGCACTAAGCACTTACAACTGCGCTGACATCGATGGAGTTCAGAGTTCAAACCATGCCTTGATCTCAGAGAAACTTCTGGAGTTAGATCAAGAACCAAGGACTGATCTGGCGCAGATAAATGCGACCGTAAAACGAGTTGTGATAATCGAAAAGCTCTCTAATCCCGAGATTTCAAGCCATATCTACGCTAACGATTTAGTGAGTATTGGATTATTCGAAAAGAACGATCCGAACCGAAGCGCAATAACCGCGCTACTGCGCAAACTCCCAGCCACGGAGCTGGATTCGTTTGAAGAAGTTCAGGCCGCTATTTCGCGTGAGAAAGTTCAAATAAAGACGAGAAAAGATCAGATAGCTCAATTAAAGGAGCGGATGAACAAGAAAGCTATTTTGTAGGCGGCTTAAGCCCAATAGCAAGCGGTTTAGAAGTCTCCGCAAAGAAATCGTTGCCCTTATCGTCGACAACTATAAACGCTGGGAAATCAACAACATCTATCTTCCAAACTGCTTCCATGCCGAGTTCTTCAAAATCTAGAACTTCAACTTTCTTGATGCAATCTTGCGCAAGACGAGCAGCGGGTCCACCAATTGATCCTAAGTAAAAACCACCATGTGATTTACAGGCATCGGTTACCGCCTTTGAGCGATTTCCTTTTGCGAGCATTACAAATGATCCGCCAGCTGCTTGGAATTGATCAACGTATGAATCCATACGACCTGCAGTTGTTGGACCAAATGAACCAGATGAATAACCTTCCGGAGTCTTGGCCGGACCTGCGTAATAAACGGCGTAATCCTTCATATATTGCGGCAGACCTTTGCCGGCATCGAGTCCATCTTTAATTCGCGCATGCGCTAAGTCGCGAGCTACAACGATTGTGCCGGTGAGTGAAACGCGAGTTTTCACTGGGTGCTTGGAAAGTTCCGCGCGCACCGCATCCATTGGTTGATTTAAATCAATCTTTACAACGTTATCGTCGAGATGCTCATCGGTGGTCTCAGGCAAGAAATGCGCTGGCTCGGTCTCTAGCTCTTCTAAAAAGATGCCGTCCTTAGTGATCTTTGCCTTCGCTTGGCGATCTGCCGAACAAGAAACTGCGATTGCGATTGGCAAAGAAGCGCCGTGACGTGTCAAGCGAACAACTCGAACATCGTGACAGAAGTATTTGCCACCGAACTGCGCACCGATTCCAAGTGTGCGAGTTAGTTCGAGAACCTCTTTTTCAAGTTCAAGATCGCGGAAACCATGGCCGGTTGCAGCATCGCCTGAAGTTGGAAGTGAATCTAAATACTTAGTGCTGGCTAGCTTCGCA
>JAXITH010000053.1:0-5718 GCA_034680185.1 Candidatus Planktophila sp. | reverse complement strand
CGCCCCGGACACTTTGATGGCGTTGTTACTGTCGTTGCGCGTTTATTTAAATTAGTGCGACCAAAGATTTCCGTCTTTGGTGAAAAAGATTTCCAGCAATTAACGCTTATTAAGAAGTTAGTTGCTGATCAAAATCTAGATGTCGAAATTATCTCCGCACCAACAATTCGCGAGACAGACGGATTGGCAATGTCATCGCGTAACGTTCGATTAAGCGAAAGTGCAAGAGATCAATCTCAAGTAATTTACCGCGCACTTGCTGCAGCCAACATTGCAAAGGATTTGCCATCGGCGCGAGAAGCCCTTAAATCGATTGCTGGATCCGAAGCGGATTTCTCTTTGGATTATGCCGAGATCATCGATGAAAGCGATTTCAGTACAGCGGTTGATACGACCGAAAACAAGCGTGCAATCATCGCCGGTTGGCTAAATGGGGTGCGTTTGATCGACAATATGCAGATGAAGTTCGGAGCTTTGCGATGAAGTTGTTAGCGCCTGCTCCGGGATGGACTGCCCAAGCCGATGTAATTGTGGTTGGCTCTGGAATCGCTGGTTTAACTACAGCGCTGCAAGCGCGAACATATGGACTTTCAGTTTTAATCGTTACCAAATCTAAGGTCGATGAAGGCTCTACTAAATGGGCGCAAGGCGGAATCGCTGCAGCGCTTGGTCCAGGAGATACACCTGATCAACATTTGAAAGATACCTTGGTAGCCGGCGCTGATTTATGCGATGAAGAAGCAGTACGTGTACTTGTTACTGAAGGCCCAGAAGCAGTTCGCAAGTTAATCGAACGCGGCGCTATCTTCGATACCGAGGCAAGTGGCGAAATATCACTGACCCGCGAAGGCGGACATTTACGTAACCGCATCTTGCACGCAGGTGGCGATGCCACAGGTGCTGAAGTATCACGCGCCCTTCTTGCCGCAGTTCATGATGATCCAGAAATTGAAGTCGTTGAAGATGCTCTTGTATTAGATGCGCTTAAAGATGCCAGCGGTTCGGTCTGCGGAGTAACGCTGCACGTCATCGGAGCAGGTAGCCGCGATGGCGTTGGTCGCGCACTTGGTAAAGCAGTAGTTCTTGCAACTGGGGGACTTGGACAAGTTTTCGCACAAACCACTAACCCATCTGTCTCAACTGGCGATGGAGTTGCACTGGCCCTGCGCGCTGGAGCAAAAGTTGCCGATGTGGAATTTATTCAATTCCATCCAACAGTTCTTTGGCTGGGAGATAACACGCAAGGTCAACAGCCACTTATCAGCGAAGCAGTTCGTGGCGAAGGCGCATACTTACTCAACGATGCCGGCGAACGTTTCATGGTTGCCGAACATGAGTTAGCCGAACTTGCACCACGCGATGTTGTTGCGATCGCATCAATGCGCACCATGAATAAAACTGGCGCACACCATGTCTGGCTAGATGTTCGCCACCTAACTGGATTCGAAGCGCGCTTTCCAACTATCTACGCATCTTGTATTGCTCACGGCATTGATCCGGCAAAGGATTTGATTCCTGTTGCGCCGGCATCGCATTACGCATCTGGCGGAGTTCGCGTTGACTTGAATGGTCGCACCAGCGTTAACGGGCTATATGCCTGCGGCGAAACGGCTTGTTCTGGAGTACATGGCGCTAATCGTTTAGCTTCAAACTCACTGCTGGAAGGGTTGGTTTTCAGCGCACGTATCGCTGCCGATATCGCCGCTAACTTGCCGGAACACCGTGAACCAGTTGAAAATAATTCAGAGAGCATTTTGTTAGATCCACTTACTCGCCGCGAACTTCAGTTAAGCATGAGTCGTAGCGCAGGCGTTCTGCGTTCTTCAGATTCGCTCTTGCAGACCAGCGCAGATTTAACGCGTATTCAAGATCGCTCCAGCGATAAGCCATGTGTTGAAGCTTGGGAGACAACCAATCTCTTCCAATTAGCGCAAGCAATTCTGAAGGCGGCGCTGATTCGACAAGAAACTCGTGGATCGCATTGGCGCGAAGATTTTCCTGAGACCCAAAGCAATTGGCGAAAGCGCATCGTGCAACAACTTGATCAACGTGGCGACTGGCTAACTTCATATCAGGAGGTAGGAAAGTAATGACACTTTCACAGACCGATATCGATTTGATCAAAGCCGCGTTGGCCGAAGATCTCGCCGGCGGTGAAGATATAACTTCTGTTGCAACTATTGGCGCCAGCGCAACTGCAAAAGCAGATTTCACTGCACGTAAAAACGGTGTAATTGCCGGAATCGAAGTTGCTGAAGCAGTTTTACGTGAAGTTGGGCTAACTGACATAAAGCGTCTGAAAAACGATGGAGATCAAGTAAGCACTGGAGATATTTTGCTAAGTGTTTCTGGCAACACTCGCGCGATTTTATTGGCCGAACGCACCGCACTTAATTTCTTCAGCCACTTAAGCGGCGTTGCAACTTTGACTAACGCTTGGGTGAAAGAAGTTAGCGGTACTAAATGTCAGGTGCGCGATACTCGTAAAACCACACCAGGAATGCGAGTGCTTGAAAAGTACGCGGTACGCATGGGTGGCGGAACCAACCATCGCATGACTTTGAGCGATGCCGCGTTGATTAAAGATAATCACATTGCTGCTGCCGGTGGCGTTGTAGAAGCCTTCGCCAAAGTACGCGCTTTATACCCAGATTCAGAGATTGAAATCGAAGTAGATACGCTCGATCAATTGCGTGATGTTCTGCCGCAAAAACCCGATCTTGTTCTGCTCGACAATATGAGCCCTGCACAATGCGCTGATGCAGTTGCGATTGTTAACGGTGCCTGCAAACTAGAAGCATCAGGTGGAATTTCGATTGAGAACGCTCGGGCCTATGCCGAAAGCGGAGTTGATTTCATCGCAATTGGAGCGCTCACCCATTCAGCGCCAGTTTTTGATATCGGTCTAGATCTGAGAGCGGAGTAGTTATGTTGTTAACAGTTGATGTCGGAAATACCAATACCGTCCTAGGAATCTTCGATGGCGAAGAACTGGTGCGTTCTTGGCGTGTAAAGACCGATCCACGTACAACCGCCGATGAACTCTGGTTGCAATTCCACGCACTCGTTGCTGATTACAAAGTAACCGGACTTTCTATCTGTTCAACTGTCCCAGCAACTTTGCGCGAACTACGCACCATGATCGCTTCATACTTTTCAACTATCCCAACCACAATTGTTGAACCAGGTACAAAAACTGGCGTTCCGCTTTTGGTTGATAATCCAAAAGAGATTGGCGCAGACCGTATCGTCAATACTTTGGCGGCACATGCTCTTTATGGCGGTCCAGCAATTGTCGTTGACTTCGGAACATCAACAAATCTCGATGTAGTTTCACCAAAAGGTGAATTCCTTGGCGGCGCACTTGCACCCGGAATTGAAATTTCAGTTGATGCTCTGGCCGCGCGCGCTGCGCAATTGCGTAAAGTTGAATTGATCCGCCCCAAGAGCGTGATCGGTAAGAACACCGTCGAAGCGTTGCAATCCGGAACTATCTTTGGATTTGCTGGCCAAGTAGATGGGCTAGTTGATCGAATTACCGCGGAATTGGCAGAGAGTTATGACCAAGCACCAACTGTTATCGCAACAGGTGGCTTGGCCCCACTAATCATTGGAGTTGCCGAAACTATTGATGAGCATGAGCCTGATCTCACGCTGATCGGCCTGCGCCTGATCCACGAGCGAAATATCTAATAGGTAGACTCTCGCCATTATGAGCAACGAACCACAAGCCCCTGTTGAAGATGATCTGCCAGAACAACTGCGCATCCGCCGTGAAAAGCGCGCTGGCTTAATCGAACGTGGCGTTGAGCCTTACCCAGTAGCCGTTGCTCGCACCGCATCACTTGCAGATGTGCGTAAGAAGTATGCAGATCTAGAAACCGATCAGACCACCGGCGATATCCAAAGCCTCACGGGCCGCGTGATTTTCAAGCGCGATACCGGCAAGCTCTGTTTCGCAACTTTGCGCGAAGGCGATGGCACCGAACTTCAAGCAATGTTATCGCTGGATAAAGTCGGGCAAGAAGTTTTAGATTCTTGGAAGAGCGATATCGACCTCGGAGATATCGTAAGCGTCACCGGTGAAATCATTACTTCAAAGCGCGGCGAACTTTCCATCTTGGCTAATTCTTATGCCATGGCGGCAAAGTCACTTCGCCCGTTGCCAAATGACCACAAGCCAATGTCTGAAGAAACTCGCGTTCGTATGCGTTATGTCGATCTAATTGTTCGCGAAGAAGCCCGTTCAAATGCGCGCTTGCGTCCGGCGGTAATGAAATCTCTGCGCGAGACATTTGCTGCAGAAAACTTTATTGAAGTCGAAACTCCGATGTTGCAGGTAATGCATGGTGGAGCAGCAGCACGTCCCTTTAAATCTTTCTCAAATGCTTACGATATGGATCTCTTCTTGCGTATTGCGCCAGAACTTTTCCTTAAGCGTTGCGTGGTCGGCGGTATCGAACGCGTATTTGAAATCAACCGTAACTTCCGCAACGAAGGCGCCGATTCTTCGCACTCACCAGAGTTTGCGATGATCGAGAGCTATCAGGCATATGGTGATTGGCGTTCGATCGCAGATTTAACTCGTTCGCTAGTTCAGAACGCAGCGATGGCAGTTGCTGGTTCGCACGTTGTAACTCACCACAATGGTCGCCAAGCAGATCTCGGCGGACAATGGAAAGAGATCTCTCTCTACGACGCTATTTCACAGGGCGTTGGCGAAACCGTTACAGCGCTTACTCCAATTGATGATTTAAAGAAGATCGCTACCAAGCTCGGGATGAAGATTGATCCAAAGTGGATTACCGGCAAGTTGGCTGAAGAGATCTTTGAGCATGTGGCAAAAGATCAATTAATTGAGCCTACATTTGTGATGGGATTCCCGGTCGATACTTCACCGCTTGTTCGCGCACACCGCGAAATTCCGGGAGTTGTTGAAAAATGGGATCTTTACGTTGATGGTTTCGAACTCGCAACCGGATACTCCGAGTTAATTGACCCAGTTATTCAACGCGATCGTTTAGTCGAACAAGCAACGCTCGGCGCTAAAGGCGATTTAGAAGCAATGCAAGTTGATGAAGATTTCTTGCGCGCCATGGAATTTGCGATGCCACCAACCGGCGGAATGGGAATGGGCGTTGATCGTTTGCTAATGGCACTCACTGGTCTTGGTATTCGCGAAACGATCTTGTTCCCACTCGTTAAACCAGAAATCGATTAACGCAGAGTTTTCTCATGGTAAATATTCGTCCGGCGCGCACTAGCGATGTAAAGGCAATTCGCCAGTTAGTAGATTCGTACGCTGCTCCTGGTCAGATGCTTTCCAAAGAGACAGTAACTTTGTATGAAAGTGTTCAAGAATTTACCGTCGCCGAAGTTGATGGAAAAGTTGTTGGTTGTGGTGCGCTGCACGTTCTTTGGGATGACTTAGCCGAAGTTCGCACAGTTGCCGTTGAAAAAAGTTTTCACAATAAAGGCGTTGGCCACTTGATTCTTGAAAAGATTATTGAACGCGCCCGCGAAGTCGGTGTTGAGCGAATTTTCTGTTTAACTTTTCAAACTCAATTCTTTGGTCGCCATGGATTTGTCGAAATCGAAGGAACGCCAGTTGCACCTGATGTTTATAAAGAGCTCCTTCGTTCTTACGATGCTGGTGTGGCTGAGTTCTTGGATCTCGAAGCGGCTAAGCCAAATACCCTTGGCAATACCCGCATGCTT
>JAXITH010000052.1:0-5719 GCA_034680185.1 Candidatus Planktophila sp. | reverse complement strand
TTACTCCAGACTTGTCATCTGCGCCGATTACGCAACCACCAACGAAGTGGGCGGTAAACGGTGCGCTAATTAAGTCACCGATGTGGCCGCCCGCAATTCCGCCATATTCCTGCGCCACATGACGCACCGCTTCGTTAGCAGATGGAATATATGTGGCATTTGGTTTTTCACTATCGTTCTTGGAAGTTAATTTGAATCCAAATAATCCGCGCTTACCTTTGACGGTCACGGCTGAATCAACATCCTGCATAACAAGTGCAATCACTGTTTTTTCGCTCCAATGGCGAACATTAATTATGCGCACAAGCAGCGATGGTTTGGCTAAGAACTGCTTTAACCAATGGCGACGTCGTTCTTTACCAGTAAACCCATCGGTCATTATTGTCTGCAAGAGCCCCATGAAATTGCTGCCTTTGCCATATCGCACCGGTTCGATATGCGTACTTTCATCCGGAAAGAAAGAAGATGTAATCGCCGCACCACGACTGAAATCGTTATCTCGGTTATTCATGAGCGCACCAGTTAGCGCTTCACTATTGGTTCGAGAAAGTTCGCCGAGGCGATTAGAAATTTTTGGCAGTTGTTTACGCTTCATCTTGTGCAATAGTTTTTGAGTATTAAAAGTTCCTGCAGCAACAACGAGTTGATCTGCAATGAAAGTTGGTCCGCGCGAACCATCCCAAGCACCTGTCTTCTCAGTCTTAACTACCCACTTACCGTCACCGCGTTCTGCAAATTCTGTGACTGTCGTGAGCGGAAAGACTTGTGCGCCAGCGCCTTCTGCTAGTCCGAGATAATTCTTTGGCAAAGTGTTTTTGGCATTATGGCGACATCCAGTCATACATTCGCCGCAGTTGGTGCAACCGTTGCGCGCCGGACCTTTTCCACCGAAATATGGATCTTCAGCAGCAACGCCTTCGCCTTTGCCAAAGTAGATTCCAAGTGGAGCCATCTTGAAGGTGTGCCCAACACCCATCTTCGTCGCAGCAGATTTCATTGCCGCATCACTTGGTGAAAAGAATGGGTTTTCCTCGACACCTAGCATTCGGCGCGCTTGGTCATACCAAGGTTCGAGCTCGAGTTTCCAATCTGTGATTTCCGACCACTGCTTATCTTTAAAGTATTTATCGCCCGGTTGATACAAAGTATTGGCATAGACCAGTGAACCTCCGCCGACGCCTGCACCACAGAGCACAAGAACGTCAGGCAAGATATGAATTCTTTGGATACCGAAACAACCCAATGCGGGGGCGAAGAGAAATTTATTTACACGCCAAGAAGTCTTCGGAAAGTCTTTATCTGAAAATCTTTTTCCGGCTTCCAGAACTGCTACGGAATAGCCTTTTTCGCGCAGTCGAAGCGCTGTAACAGATCCGCCAAAACCAGATCCAATTACAACTACATCGAATTGCAACTGCTTTGCCATGGCATTTCCCGCCTTAAACGTGTTGGGGCTATGTTAACCATGGAGATAACCTTTGCCAAGGAAAGAGAAAACAATTGCAGGTCCCCGTAGCTCAGTGGATAGAGCAACCGCCTCCTAAGCGGTAGGTCGCAGGTTCAACTCCCGCCGGGGACACCAGATTTAAATTTAAAAAATTTAACTAAAAATTACTGTGCGATGTCCAACGATAAAGATTCGATCTTCCGCATAAAGCTTTACCGCTTTAGCAAGTACGCGACGTTCGATATCGCGACCAAGTGCAATTAACTCTTCTGGGGTTGAAGAATGAGTTACATGTGCAACGTCTTGTTCAATAATCGGACCTTCATCTAAATCAGCAGTTACAAAGTGCGCTGTAGCACCGATGATCTTTACGCCACGATCGTGTGCCTGGTGATACGGCTTGGCGCCTTTAAAGCCCGGCAAAAACGAGTGATGAATATTTATGATCTTGCCTGGAAGTGAGGCGCAGAATTCGCCGGAGAGAATCTGCATGTATCGAGCCAGAACTACAAAATCGATCTTTAGCTCTTCAACCTTTGCGATCAACGCTTTCTCTTGTGCAGCCTTGTTTGATGCATCTACTGGCAGGTGCATAAATGGGATGCCATGTGATTCCACAAGCGGCTTTAAATCTTCGCGATTTGAAACAACCAATGGGATTTCAATTGGTAGTTCACCGAGCTCGAGCAAGTACATCAAGTCGCGCAGACAGTGGCTCTCTTTGGTAACCATAACAAGGGCACGTGGCTTCTTGGCGGTTTCACGAATGTGCAGAGTTGGAGAGAACTTTCCGAGGCCTTCGCCGAGGCTCTTTTCTGCCGCTGAAATTCCTTGTGATGTTTCAAAACGGGTACGCATCACAAAAGTATTTGTTGTGTGATCTGTGAACTGCTGATTTTCAATGATGTTTCCGCCGCAATTAAGAACTGCAGTTGTCATCGCATGGACAATGCCAGGTTGATCTGCACATTGCAGAGTTGCGATGAGATCCATGACGTAAGGGTACGCGCTAGGCGCAGTAGATAAAAATTAGTGGGTCATGGTGAAGCGGCGTAGCGCCTTTGGCGCCCACCAGTTGGTCTCACCAAAGAGTCGCATCAATGCGGGCACAAGTAGTGCGCGAATAAGCGTGGCATCGAGCAAGACGGCGAGTGAAACGCCAAAGCCCAACATCTTGATTGATGTAACGCCACTTGTCATAAATGCGGCGAATACAACTGCGAGCAGAAGCGCTGCAGCGGTGATGATTCGTGCTGAACGTTGAAGTCCAATGGCGACAGATTCAATATTGCTCTTACCGGCCATATGTTCTTCGCGGATGCGAGAAAGTAAGAAGAGTTCGTAGTCCATGGAAAGCCCGAAGACAACTACTGCTACCAAAATTACAGTTCCCGAATCCAAAGTTCCGGTAACAGTGAAATCACCTACTAGCCATTTGAGATTTCCATCGATGAAGATCCATGTGACTGCGCCAAGAGTTGCAGTTAGGGAAAGAGCATTTAATAGAACCGCTTTTATAGGCAAGATGATTGAACCGGTGAAGACGAATATCAAGATCATTACCCAGAATGCGATCCAACCAAGTGCTAACGGCAAAGTTCTTGCGATGCCACTTTGCGAATCAGTGAAATCTGCAGCTGCGCCACCAATGAGAGTGCCGGCGGGTTTATCTAGCGCACGAATCTCTTTGATTAAACGTTCGGCATCAATAGTGCGTGAAGATTGGCCAGGAATAACTTGAATGCGCAGATCGCTTCCGTAAGTTTCTATCGCGCCAACGCGTGCGATTCCTTCAACCTTAGATACTGATGCAAGGAAGTCAGTTACTTGGCTTTCTCTTCCAACGCCGTTAGGAATCACAACTTCAATCGGGCTGCCTTCAAAACCACTAAAGCGCTCAGTTATCTTCGCTGAACCAATCGCAGCGGGATCGCTAGCCGGAAGTACACGCGAATCAACTTGAGCAAATGCAATATTTGTTATTGGCGCTGCCATAACTCCGAGAAGAAGTAGCGAACCAACAACTACTGGTACAGGTCGCTGCATTACATTGCGCGCGGTGTGCGCCCAGCGGCCATCTTCCTTTGGTGTTATTCCACCTTTGCGAACTGCGCCTTTATCAATCTTGTGACCAAGTAGAGCCATGATTGCGGGAAGCGGAATCAGCGCGCCAAGAACGGCCAAGGTAACAACGCTTACACCTGCGTAACCGAAAGATTTAAGGAAATCTAAAGGGAAGAAGAGCAGCGCGCTAAGTGTTACCAGCACGGTAAGGCCAGAGTAGAAAACAGTTTTTCCAGCAGTGTTAATCGTTGTACGAACTGATTCCTCAACGCTCTTTCCAGCATGCAACTCTTCACGGAAGCGATTGACCATCAGAAGCGCATAATCAATACCCAGTCCCAGCCCAAGTCCGGTAATCAAGTTGAGCGCGAAGACGCTGACGTTGGTGAAGAGGGTAATTAGATAGATGATGAAGAAGGCGCCCAGGATTGCGCTGATGCCAACAACTAGCGGCATCGCCGAGGCGACAAGAGCTCCGAATACAAAGATTAGAAGTAAGAAAGTCAGTGGAATTGCAATTGATTCGGCAAGAAGTAAATCGCTCTCGATCTTATGGTTAATCGCATAAGTAACAACGCCGGCGCCAGATGAGTAAATGGTGAGATCGCCACGCTTGCCATCGAATGCGTCTTGAATGTCTTTACCAATTTGTCCGATTGAATCAAAGTCGCCTACTTCAGTATTTGCATAAGCAAATAAGAATGCAGCTTTGCCATCGGTTGACTTCAAATTTGGCGCGCCACCAGTTGACCAGAAGGAAAGTGTTTTAGAGATGCCGGCAATTTGTGCGACTTCTTTCTCAACAGCAATAGCTTGTTGCGAAATGTCCAAGTCATCGACAGTTTTATCGCCGCTATCAATAACCAAAATTGCAACCGGTTCTTCAACTTTGAACTTTTCAGATAAGTAAGTTGCCGCTTTCGCAGATTCGCTATTTAAATCTGAATATCCACCCGAATCTAATTTTCCAAAAGCAAGGGAGCCAATGCCGCCAGCGAGAAGAATTCCGAGAGTGAAGAGGATCAATACGCGCTTACTACGCTTAACAATGAAGTGACCGAGGCGCTCAAACACAAGTAAACTATGTAGGATTAACCTTAGCTAGGCAATTTCAAAGCGCGCAATAAGGGGGTGAACCGCGTCATGTCACACCTGTTCCCAGAAAGTTCTAAAGATGAACGCGATCCCCGCGAAGATCAGAGCGATTCAAAACGTCGTGAAGATGAAATCAAAGGCGATAAGCCGCCGCATCACGACGATTAATTTAATTATTCAGATTTAGAGGGAGTCGCTGGTTTTGGCGCAGAGTCAGTTTTGTAGAAACCAGAACCTTTAAAGACAACGCCCACTGCTGAATAAACCTTCTTGACCTCACCCTTGCATTCCGGGCAGATAGTCAGCGGTTCATCAGAGAAACTCTGGAAAGCTTCAAAGGCGTGCTCGCAAGCAGAACATTGATATTGATATGTAGGCACGAGCAATCACTCCTTCTCTGAAATCACATCCCAAGATCACATGGCTAGGGGCTGGTGCATAAGTCTAAGGAAGTGAGACGATAGAGGCGAATTAAGGGGAGATTTGAGAGAGGGCAGGTGGAAGAAGTGAAGCGTTTAGCGGCAATTATCGGAGCGCTCGGACTTACCTTTCTTGCCGTTGCCCCCGCGGTAGCCAACTCATTAGTTGCAACTTCGCCGATCGCTGGTTCAACTCTCAAAGTTGCCCCAAGCGCTGTGACGGTTTCAGTAGAAGTAACGCCAATGGATATGGGTAACGAAATTACAGTTACTGATCCGGCCGGTCGACGCGTAGATGACGGAACGCTTACCGTCGCAGGCAACGATCTGATTGTTGGCATGAAGCCGATCACAGATTCTGGTGTGTACAAAGTTACTTACAACATTATCTCTGAAATGGATCTGCCACTCGAAGGATCTTTCGTATTTAATTTTTCAACGCCAACTATTTCTGCTCCTGTTGAAGTTGTTCCAACGACACCTGCAAAAGTTGAAGGTAGTGACTTTGCAACAAACCTCTTTGTAATCGGTTTACTTGTCGCTTCGCTAGCTGTGCTAATTGCACTTGCGCTTTATGCGCGAAAGATATTTAACGAGCGATGAACTTACTGGCGATAAGTAAATTCTTATCCCTAGCTTCAGGCATCACCACAATTGGTTTGCTATTAGCTATTGGGTTCTTCCTCTTTGATAT
>JAXITH010000051.1:0-5739 GCA_034680185.1 Candidatus Planktophila sp. | reverse complement strand
GATCGGTAAAGGCCAGCGCGGACTTATCGTTTCGCCTCCTAAGGCCGGTAAGACCATGGTCTTGCAATCAATCGCAAATGCGATCACTACAAACAATCCAGAGTGTCACTTGATGGTTGTTCTAGTTGATGAACGTCCCGAAGAAGTTACCGATATGCAGCGCTCTGTAAAGGGCGAAGTAATCGCATCAACATTCGATCGTCCAGCTGATGATCACACCACAATCGCAGAGCTTGCTATTGAGCGCGCCAAGCGTTTAGTTGAACTCGGCCACGATGTAGTTGTTCTCCTTGACTCAATTACTCGTCTAGGTCGCGCATACAACATCGCAGCGCCTGCATCAGGCCGCATCCTTTCAGGTGGTGTTGATTCAGCTGCTCTATATCCACCAAAGAAGTTCTTCGGTGCCGCACGTAATATCGAAGATGGCGGATCGTTAACAATTCTTGCAACAGCACTTGTCGATACTGGTTCACGTATGGATGAAGTTATCTTCGAAGAGTTCAAGGGCACCGGAAATATGGAGCTCATCCTCGATCGCAAGATGGCCGATAAGCGCATCTTCCCTGCAGTCAACGTTGTTGCATCAGGTACTCGTAAAGAAGAAATTCTTATGGGAACTGAAGAGCTCAACATTGTTTGGAAATTGCGTCGCGTACTTCATGCTCTTGAACCACAAGCAGCGCTTGAATTGCTACTTGAGAAGATGAAGGGCACTAAGTCCAACGTCGAGTTCTTGATGCAGATCCAGAAGACCACTTCTGGTCCAAACGAGGGCTAATTTCTTAACTTTCACCGCCTGACCGCAAGGCTTTCACAAAGCCTTCACAAGGTTGCAGCGCACTATCTCCATATCAGCCAAAGCCACACGGCAGGCGAATACGGAGGCAGTTAATGTTTACTTCAAAGAAGATCCTCGCAGGCGCACTAGTCGCATCTTCACTTTTCGGTGGAGTTTCATCAGCAACAGCAGCAGATACAAAAGATGCTGCGGTTGCGCGCGCACAGGCACAAGCAACATTTAGAGCGCAGATGGATACCTATGTAACCGCTCATCGCGCAATCATTGATGCCCGTCGTGCAGCCGGTGCAAAAGCACTTGCCGATTTCCAAGCAGCGCTTGCAAACGTCACAACTGATGCGCAACTACAAGCAGCAAAAGATGCGCGCAAGAGCGCAAACGCTGGCGCAGATGCAACAGCCAAGGCTGCAATCGCAGCTCTCGCAAAGCCGGTTAAACCTGCAAAGCCAGCCAAGGCCTAACACCTTCCCTCTCAATGGGGTGGAAGCCGCAAAATCCGTGCTGCGTGCGCACGGATTTTGCGGTTTTCTCTTTTCGCGAGAGTATTAGCGCCTAGCCATACCGAATGGCATAAGTGGCCCTGGTTCACCGTTTATCGCGGACCCAGACATAGATGAAGGAATATAAAAATGAAGAAAGATATTCACCCAGAATATAAAGAGACCCAAGTAACTTGTGGTTGCGGCGAAAAGTTTGTTACTCGCTCAACAGTTGCCAGCGGATCTATCTACGTTGAAGTTTGTTCAGTCTGCCACCCGTTCTACACAGGCAAGCAGCGCATCCTGGATACTGGTGGACGCGTCGCTAAGTTCGAAGAACGCTTCGGAAAAAAGAAGTAGCCTCCTTAAAAGACCGCATCGCAACCCAATGAGGTTGCGGCGCGGTCTTTTTATTTCTTAAAGATATTTACTGCTAGAAAACTAGCAAAACCATAAACACAAGGAAGACAAGGAAGAAAGGAGAAGCCAAATGGCAAAAGATAACGATCGCTTTGCATCAGCACACGAAATGGTGCGCGAGTATCAAGAGCTAGAAAAGCAGATGGCTGATCCTTCTATCCACGAAGATCAGGGCAAGGCGCGCCAACTTGGTCGCCGCTATGCGCAGCTCGGTCCAGTAGTCGCCGGCTTTAACGCCTGGAAATCTGCGGCAGATGATCTAGAAGCTGCGCGCGAAATGGCGCAAGAAGATGAATCTTTTGCTTCCGAACTTCCAGCAATGGAGACGGCTGTTGAAGCAGCTGCCGATAAATTAGAAGAGCTCTTGCTGCCCCGTGATCCCAATGATGATCGCGATGTGATTATTGAAGTTAAGGCAGGAGCGGGCGGAGATGAATCAGCGCTCTTTGCAGGTGACTTGGTGCGTATGTATCAACGCTACGCCGAAAAGCGCAATTGGAAAGTTGAGATCATCGATCTAACTGAATCTGATCTTGGTGGCTATAAAGATATTTCGATGGCGATTAAATCAAAGGGAACTCCAGAACCCGGAACAACTCCTTATGCGCGCTTAAAGTTTGAAGGCGGCGTACACCGCGTGCAGCGCGTTCCAGAAACTGAGAGTCAGGGACGTATTCACACATCAGCGGCAGGCGTTCTTGTCTTGCCAGAAGCTGAAGAAGTAGATGTTGAGTTAAATATGAACGATGTGCGAGTAGATGTTTATCGCTCATCTGGTCCTGGTGGACAGTCAGTTAACACAACCGACTCTGCAGTGCGCCTGACCCACGTGCCAACTGGCATCGTTGTTTCCTGTCAGAATGAAAAATCACAGCTGCAAAATAAAGAATCCGCTCTACGTATCTTGCGCGCGCGTTTGCTTGCAGATGCCCAAGAAAAGGCAGAAGCGGCTGCGATGGCAGAACGTAAGAGCCAGGTTCGCACCGTAGATCGCTCGGAGCGAATCCGCACCTATAACTATCCAGAAAATCGCCTCAGCGATCACCGCGTAAATTACAAATCCAATAATTTAGATGCAGTCTTAAATGGCGAACTAGATGATGTAGTTCAGGCCTTACTTGATGCCGATAAGGCAGCAAAGCTCTCTTCAACTAACTAAGCCAAGTTAATTTAGATAACTAACAATTATGAGCGAGATCAAGAGCCTGCTTCGTTCGGCGAAAGAGAAGTTAGCCGCAGCTGACATTGCAGAAACCGATGCTGAGCATTTATTTGCATACGTTCTTGGCATCACTCGCATGGATCTACACAACTCAGTGAAGCTAGATGCCACCCTTAAATCACTCGGTGACTTCGGCGTAATCGAAGATACCTTTGCCAAGTTGATATCTCGTCGCGCAGCACATGAGCCGCTGCAGTATTTAACTGGCACTGCATATTTTCGACATCTCGAAATTGAAGTGGGACCAGGCGTATTGGTGCCACGCCCCGAGAGCGAACTCTTGGTCGAAGCAGTTCTAACTCATATTGCTAATTTAGAACAGAAAGTTGCTGGCGAAATTTCAGTGATTGATCTTGGTGCAGGTTCAGGTGCGCTCTCGCTGGCAATTGCAGCAGAAGCGCCTCGTTCACGAGTTATCGCTGTGGAAAAAAGCCCCGAGGCAACCGAATGGTTGAAGAAGAATGTCGCGAAGATTTCTGAAAACGTGCGCGTTGTCGAAGGCGATGTGGCAGATGTTCTGCCCGGTGTTAAATGCGACATTGTTATCGCCAATCCACCATATATTCCAAACGCCCAAACTCTGCCGCGCGATGTGGCAGAACACGAACCGCATATCGCGCTCTTTGGCGGCGAAACCGGAATGGAACTTCCCCAAAGATTTATCAACGCTGCCGCTCGTTTGTTAAAGAGCGGGGGAGTCTTAGCGATCGAACATACTGAAGAACAAGGCGCCGCCATTGATGCGGTGCTTTCGAAGGAATTTACCGAGATTGTGTTGCACCAGGATCTAACTGGTCGTCCGCGCTGGACTTCTGCGGTGAGAAAGTAAAACCATGGCGCTAATTGATATTTCAAAAGGTGAATTAAACGAGCATGTGACCAAGGCTGCGACAGCGCTCAAAGACGGTTATGTAATCGTTGCACCACTTGAAAGTTCATATGCGCTTATTGCAGATGCTTTCTTTCACGATGCGGTGCGCGCCCTGCATGTACTTCGCGGCGATTCTCTTGGTGTATCTGCTCAAGTATTAATCGGAAATAAAACTGCAATCGACGGAATCGCTCGCGAAATTAGCGAACCAGTCAGAGCGCTAATTGAAAATTTCTGGCCTGGTTTGCTTTCACTTAATTTGAAACCACAACGCGGGCTAAATTGGGATCTTGGCGATGGGCAACAATTAGATTCATTTAGCGTTCGCGTACCGAGCGCAGAATTTATTTTGCAACTTGCCAAGGTACATGGACCACTTGCTATCGCATCCGTTGCGCCAGCTGGAAAGCCACCAATTACTGATCCGGCGCAAATAACATTCTCAGAAATTGAAGTAGCCGCGATCTTTTCCGCTGGCCCTCTGACTCAAGGACCAGCCAGCACAGTTGTAGCCGCAGATGGCGACTCACTGCGCATGGTTCGCGTAGGAGCCATCTCGGAGCAGCAAATCACAGCGATCGCACCCAACATTTCTGCGCAGTAAGGCTTAGGCTTGCGCGCATGAGCGCAGATACTTTCTATGGCCCGGACTTCGAACTGCTGAGCAAGCAAGATCCCGATATCGCAGGAGTTTTACTTTCCGAGTTAAAGCGTCAACAGACCAACCTGCAGTTGATCGCATCTGAAAACTTCACATCGCGCGCGGTCTTGGCAACGCTTGGTTCTACCCTCTCTAATAAATATGCCGAGGGCTATCCAGGCAAGCGTTACTACGGTGGCTGCGAAGAAGTCGATAAGGCCGAGACGATTGCGATCGATCGCGCCAAGGCGTTATTCGGTGCAGAACATGCCAACGTACAGCCGCACTCAGGTGCCAGCGCAAATATCGCGGTCTATCAAGCATTTACCAAGCCAGGTGACACCGTTCTTGCGATGTCACTTGCTCACGGCGGCCACTTAACACATGGCTCACCAGTTAACTTTTCAGGTAAGTGGTTTAACGTCGAGTCATACGGTGTGCGTCAAGATAACGAGTTAATTGACTATGACGAGCTTCGCGAAATCGCGATCCGCACCAAGCCAAAGATGATCTGCTCAGGTGCAACTGCCTATCCATCACTGGTCGACTTTGAAAAGATTCGCGCAATCTGCGATGAAGTCGGAGCGATCATGTGGGTTGATGCTGCGCACTTCATCGGACTTGTCGCTGGAAAAGCGATTCCTTCACCTGTTCCTTATGCAGATGTTGTCTCATTTACAACTCATAAAGTTCTGCGTGGACCACGCGGTGGAATGATCTTGACCAAGGCTGAGCACGCAGCGGCTATCGACAAGGCAGTCTTTCCGGGTATGCAAGGTGGACCGATCATGTCTGCCGTTGCCGGCAAGGCAGTTGCGCTCGCAGAGTGCGCAACACCTGCTTATCAAAAGTATGCCAAGGATGTAATTGTTAACGCCCAAGCACTTGCCGCAGCGCTAGAAAAAGAAGGCATGCGCGCAGTCTCTGGCGGAACTCAAACCCACTTAGCTTTGATGGATATTCGCAGCACTGGAGTAACTGGAAAAGTTGCTGACGAGCGTTGCGGCCTAGCCGGCATCGTTATGAATAAGAATTCAATTCCTTTCGATCCAGAAAAGCCAGGCATCACCAGCGGTATTCGCGTGGGAACTCCTGCGACAACAACACAAGGAATGGGCGTTGCCGAGATGCAACAGATTGCGTCATTTATTGCACGCGCCATTAAGACCGATGACGAGAAAGCGCATGCCGCAATTAAGTCTGAAGTCCACGCACTCACTGCGCGTTTTCCTATTTATACAGCTTAAGGTGGAAGAAAGCGCATGCGCGAATATTTAGTAACACTTTTACTAGCGGCAGCGCTTT
>JAXITH010000050.1:0-5742 GCA_034680185.1 Candidatus Planktophila sp. | reverse complement strand
GGTCGAGCCCCAGGGTGGGCATCAACGACTTGTAGGTGGACGGTATTGGAGCCCACATCTAAAACGCCCAATCGCATGCGGCCAAACCTACCCCTCTTGCGCTTAGATCTCTTTGATTTTTAGATTACGGCGATAACTGCCATAATTACGCCCGTTGCCGTAACTGGCAGCAGGCCTCTCTAGCTCAGTGGTAGAGCAGCGCACTTGTAATGCGCAGGTCGTCAGTTCAATCCTGACGGGGGGCTCTGGAAGTTTTAACCCAGAGGCGAAGGGGTAACGATGAAAAATTATTCGTTTCCTCACGAGCAATTTGATGATCTGCTCGCCGCAAATGCTGAATATATAAAAGACTTCAAATATTCCGAGCTCACTGGCCGCGCTGCTAAAGGTCTCGCCATCGTTACTTGCATGGATTCCCGTATCAATCCGCTTTCAGTCGTTGGCATGCGTTCTGGCGATGCCAAGATTTTGCGTAACGCAGGAGCCCGCGTAACCGAAGACGTTATCCGCACCTTGGTTCTTGCCACTTATCTTTTAAACGTGGATCGCATCTTGGTTATGCCACATACCGATTGCGCAATGGCGCGCGGTGATGAAGCAGATATCCATGCACTTATCGACGAAAAATTTGGCGTTGATACTCGCTCACTTGAATTCCGCACTACCCGCGATCAAAAAGCAGCGCTCGCAATCGACGTTAATCGCATTCGCGCTTACCCGTTGCTACGCGAAGGCGTAACAGTTGCTGGTGCGATTTACGATGTTACAACTGGAACTATTGTTCCGGTTGATTGCTAACTCGCCGAATCGGCATCTTCGTAACCGGATAATTTAAATCCGTTAAGAATTGATGAACAATCGCGCTAAATAAAGCCGGTTTTTCCTTTGGCGCAATATGTGAAGTTCCTGGAATTATCGCTAATTGGCTTAACTCGATAGCGCGATACATCTCGAGCGTGTGCTCATGCGAAATAACATCATCATCGCCAGCTACTACAAGCGTTGGGCATTGAATCTTCGCCAAATCGGTCACCGGAATTTCTGGCTCTGTTTCCCAGATATGTAACATCTTCTTGATCTTCTCAACTAGCGTGTGAGGAGCATCGGGTGAAGTCGCCGCGTATTCGGCTTTATCTTCATCACTTGGTTCAGAAAATGGAAGTTCGATACTGGTGCCTGAATGATGGTAATTAGCGCCGATCAGAACCAGCGATTTAACTAACTCGGGGCGCGCGATAGCAACTGACATCGCAATGATTCCGCCATCTGACCAGCCAATTAAATGCGCGGGTTCTTTGACTACATCTTCTAAGTAAGCAATTGCTTCTTGAATTTGATAGTTAAAGTGGAATGATCCTTCGCGATCACCGGTGTAACCATGGCCGGTGCGATCGTAGGCAAATAGATGAAAATCTGGTTCGAGGTCAGGGGTTAATACGTAATCCCAATGCGATGTTTGGCTAAGTCCACCGTGGAGCATAAGAACCGCTTCACCGTTGTTCTCCCATTCGTATGAATAGGTTTGGTGGCCGCGCAGATCAATGTAATCAGGCATAACTGCTTCCTAAATTAGAGGCTATCCATGATGTGGCGATTGCCGCGGTCAAAGGTTAAGTAATTCCAGGTCCAATCAGCGATGGTGCCGATCTTGTTGCGCCCACCAAGTAAGTAGAAGAGGTGGAGCCATAACCAGGCATACCAAGCCGGAATTCCAGCGATCTGAATTCCTTTAAATTGCACAACTGCTTTGTGGCGGCCAATGGTTGCCATTGAACCTTTATCGAGATATTTAAAATCCTGTAAATCTTGGCCGCGCGCGGCACGCAAGATTTGTTTTGCAACCCAACGTCCTTGTTGCATCGCAACAGGTGCAACCATCGGCAAGAATCGTCCATCTGCGCCTTTTGCCCCAGAGATATCGCCGATCGCCCAGATGTGTGGGTAGTGATTTACCTGCAAGTTTTGTGCAACGCTGATTCGCGTTCCCTCAAGCGGCAAGTTAAGTAAAGCACCAGTTGGTTCGCCCTTAACGCCCGCTGCCCAAATGGTTACTTCAGATGGAATTGCATCTGCACCCTTAATTAAAATCTGGCGAGGCTTAACCTCTTGCACTGCGGTGTTAAGGAGAACTTTTACGCCCAACTTTTCTAAATCTTTCTTGGCACGTGCCGAAAGTTTTTCGCTAAACATCGGCAGAATTCTTGGGCCGGCTTCGATCAAATAAATATCAATATGTTTTGCAGCGTTGGCCTCATCGTTGGCAAGAGGTCCGCGCTTTAGCTCGGCAAGCGCGCCAGCCATTTCCACGCCCGTTGGTCCGCCACCAACAACGCTCAATGAAAGTCTAGTTTCATCTTCAAAGCGGCAGAGATCTTCAAAGCGGCGCATTACTTCTGCACGAATACCGATTGCTTCATGAACGCTCTTCATGCCGAGCGCATTTTCGTTTACGCCCGCAACACCAAAATCAGCTGTGGCAGAACCAAGGGCCACAACTAAATGATCGAATTCGAGAACTTCGGATGAATCAAGTTTTACCGATTTATTTTTATGATCGACTGAAATTGGTGAACCCATACGAAACTTAACACCGCTCTTGCGAAGGGCACCGCGCACCGGATGAGCCACGTGATCTGCGGCAAGGCCAGCAGTTGCTACCTGATAGAGCAGCGGCAAAAATGTTTGAAAGTTATGGCGATCGACCACAGTTACATCAGCCTCTTTAGCCAGCGCTTTTGCTGCGGTAAGCCCGCCAAAGCCAGCGCCCAGAATTACGACGCGAGGTCGGGTAGAAGAAGCCATGTCTGCAGTCTAGGCTCTCAACTATGAATTCGCAGCGCTTAATACTTGTTACAGGTGCATCTGGCTATGTAGGTGGGCGGTTAGTGCGAGATCTCGTCAGCGATAAATGCGATGTCCAAATTTTGGTACGCGATCGCGCAAAAATTGCTGAACAGCCTTGGGCTAAAGATGTAGATATCGTTGAAGGAAATGCCACCGTTGTTTCTGATTTAGATCGCGCGCTGATCGGAGTACATACCGCTTTCTATTTGCTGCACTCAATTAATCTCGGTAAAAACTTCGATGATATTGAATCTGAAATGGCCCGCAATTTTGCACTTGCTGCCGAGCGTCAAGGCGTGAAACAGATTGTTTACTTAGGCGGAATCGCTAACGATAAGAACCGCAGCCAACATTTAGCTTCGCGCATGAATACCGGCACACAGCTTGCATCAACTTCAGTGCCGGTTCTAGAACTTCGCGCCGGAATCATCATCGGTTCAGGTTCAGCATCTTTTGAAATGTTGCGCCACTTAACTCATCGTCTGCCGATCATGACAACGCCAAAGTGGGTTTCGAATTTAACCCAACCAATTTCTATTCGCGACGCCCTTTATTACCTGCGTAAAGCAGCATCGCTTGAAAAGCCGGTGGGAAAGATCTGCGATATCGGTGGCAAAGAAGTTCTCTCTTATGCGGACATGATGCAGAAATTCGCCAAGTTATCTGGCTTGCGCAAACGCTGGATTGTTTCAGTGCCTGTTCTAACTCCAAAGCTTTCAAGTCTCTGGATCGGTTTCGTTACACCGGTGCCAACATCACTTGCGCGACCACTCGTTGAATCGCTTATCAGCGAAGTTGTGGCAGATCCGGCAAAAAGTATTGATGCGATTATTCCGCCGCCACCAGAAGGTTTTATCGATGTCGAAGGCGCAATCACTTTGGCGCTTTCGCGAATTGCAGATCGCGATGTCATCACGCGTTGGTCTGACGCTGCTTTTCCAACGGCGCCGTGGCAGAAAGCCCAAGGCGATCCGGAATGGGCTGGAGAAATGGTTCTGCGCGATCGTCGCGAATCAACAACTGATGCAACAGCGCCGGCTATCTGGCAGGCGATCGAAAGTATCGGCGGTGAAAATGGTTATTACGGAGCAGATTTCCTATGGTTCCTGCGTGGTTTGTTAGATCGCATCTTTGGCGGAGTTGGACTTCGTCGCGGTCGCCGCGATCCACTTACTTTGCGCGTTGGTGACAGTTTAGATTTCTGGCGCGTAGAAGAACTCGAACGCGGCAAGCGCTTAAAGCTCTATGCCGAAATGGTCTTACCCGGTAAAGCTTGGCTCGAATTTAGCGTGATCGATAACGGTGATAACCGCACTGTCGTGCAAGAAGCGAGTTTTTCTCCACGTGGTTTAGGTGGTCAGTTGTATTGGTATTTTGTACTACCGTTTCACATCTTCGTCTTTCCGACGATGATGCGAAATTTGATTCGAAAGGCCAACCGCACCGACTATGCCAATTCACGCCTTTAACGCTGAGGTCGAATCCCTCGCTAAAGAAATTTTGGCTTATAGCCTCCATCGTTTGAAAGATGATCCACCACTAGATGGACCTCGCACCGCCGAAGATTTGTTTAATGAAGTTGGAAATACCATCACCGCTAAAGGTTTAGGTGGCCACGAAGCACTTGAAGTTTTTACCAATGTTTTAGCTAAGGCTTGTATTTCAACCGACCATCCCCGCAACTTGGCCTTTATTCCATCTGCGCCAACCGAATATTCCAATCTCTTCGATCTAGTTGTTGGTGCAAGTTCGCTTTACGGAGGTTCTTGGCAAGAAGGCGCCGGCGCAGTCTTTGCCGAAAATCAAGCGCTGCGTTGGATCGCAGATTTAGCCGGACTTCCACAAAGTGCAGGTGGCGTATTTGTGCAAGGTGGCACAAATGGAAATCTTTCATCTTTAGTTGTGGCACGCGCTGCCGCGCGTAAGAAATACCCAAACACCAGGCGTTGGGCGATCGCATGCAGCGCCGAAGCGCATTCTTCAATCGCCAGCGCTGCGCAAATTATGGATGTTGAGCTTTTGAAGATTGAACCAGGCGCCGATCGCAAGATGCATGGTGATGCACTTGCCGCAGCGATCGATAACTTGCATGCCACAACGCAGACGCGCGTATTTGCCGTTGTTGCAACCGGCGGAACTACAAATCTCGGAATCATTGATGATCTAGCAACAATTGCTGAATCAACACATGCTCGCGATATCTGGTTCCACGTTGATGGCGCTTACGGACTTGCGGCGCTTTGTGCACCATCAGTGCGCGCAAAATTCAATGGCGTTGAACAAGCGGATTCGCTAATTGTTGATCCACACAAATGGTTATTCGCACCGTTTGATGCTTGCGCACTTATTTATCGCAACCCCGAAATCGCGAAAGAAGTTCATACACAACATGCTTCATATCTAGAAACTTTGCATGATGACACTTGGTCGCCGGCCGATTATGCAATTCACTTAACCCGTCGCGTACGTGGATTACCTTTCTGGTTTTCACTTGCGGCGCACGGCACCGATGCATACACCGAAGCGATGGAGGAGACTCTTACTGTTGCGCGCGAAGCAGCAGAGTTAGTTCGCCAACATCCAAATTTAGAATTGATCCACGAACCAGAACTTTCGATTGTTGCCTTTACTCGCAAAGGTTGGTCGCCAAGTGATTATCAAAAGTGGAGCGATAAATTATTGGCCGATCAGATCGGTTTCATTCCGCCATCATCAGATAAGGGGCAATCGATCCTGCGCTTTGCGATCGTTAACCCTTGGACGAAGATCACAGATATTTCAATGATTTTGGATACTCTCTAAATCCCACAATTTCTGCTACTGCTGGTTTAGGATTTCACTTATGTCAGCGCTTGAAAATAACTTGGAAATTAATGGGTTGCAGGGGTCATCACTTTC